>JACOEJ010000022.1:0-33890 GCA_024998645.1 Nitrospira sp. | reverse complement strand
GATGCCGTTGACCGGCGAATACATGGTTGTGTAGCCGAGTTCCAGTTCTGCCGAGTCGAGCGTCGCTTGCGCCTGCTCCAGCTGTGCCTGCATTACCTGCACATTGGCGTCGGCGTCGCGATAGTTCGTCGAGGCCAGATCGAGATCAGCCTGCGAGACGAAGCCTTGCTTCAGAAGCAAGGTCATGCGGGTGTGTTCCAGTTTGCGTTGTGCGGCAAGATTAGTGGCCTTCGCCATATTGCCCTTGGCACTGTTCACCGCGGCGCGGGCCTGGCTGACGCGAGATTGGAACGGGAGTTGGTCGATCTGGGCCAGCGGTTGCCCTTGCGTCACCGGGCTGTTGTAGTCCACGAAGAGCTTCGCGATCTTGCCCGATACCTGACTGCCGACCTGGACGGAGACCACGGGATTGACCGTGCCGGTCGCGGTGACAATGGCGGTGATGGGACCGCGATCGACCAGCCCCGTCTTGTACTGAACCGGTGGGGTTCCTCCATAGAGCCAGTACCACACCGCTGTGCCGATCAGCACGATCGCCGCCATGCTGCCGATCACCCACGGAAACCGTGACTTTGTCCGTGGATGAGGGAGGGGAATGACGGTGATGGGAAATGCATGGTCAGGCTGCCGTGAAGGATCGGACGGAGGCGAGGCCGCCGGACTAGGGATGATTTCGCTGACAGGGATATGCTCGATTGGTTCGTGAGGGTCGGAGGTCATAATGCGCTCCCTCTCTGGACGTTTCCGCTGTGTTGTCTGGGATGTAGCCGGTTTGCAATGATCTTACGAGCTTCCTCTGCCAATAACAGCATGAGGGCGCCCAGCGCGAGCGGACCGAAGATCCAGGCCGGCACAGGGCCTGTTCCAAAGATGTCGTGGCCGATCGGTGAATAGGTAATCCCGGCAAGTAGCATCAGCTCGATAGCAATTCCCCAGAGGATGAGGGGGTTGCTGAACCAGCCACTCCTGGTGGCGCTGAGCCGATCCGACCGGCAGGCGAACACATTCGCCACCTGGGCCAAGACGATACCAGCGAAGGTCACGGTCGTCGCCTCCTTATAGAGTGGTGATGACCAGTCCAGCTGAGCGCCCCAGGTCCATCCCTGGCTAGTGAGGTAGAGAAAGAATCCGCTCATTGCCACGATGGCTTCGATCAGACCGAGAAAGAGGTAGGCGCGGAGTAGGAGCGGGAGATTCAGCAGCCGTTCGGACCTCGGACGCGGCGGAATATCCATGACGTCGGCCACTGGACGTTCGGTGCCGAGTCCCAGCGCCGGAATCATGTCGGTGCCGAGATCGACCGCCAATACTTGCGGTATCGTGAGAGCCAGCGGGATACCGAAGAAGCCATAGCCCAGGAACGGCACAATTTCAGGGACGTTGCTGGCCAGGATATAGCTGGTGAATTTGCGAATGTTTTCATAAACCGCGCGGCCTTCTTCGATCGCACTGACGATCGTGGCGAAGTTGTCGTCGAGCAAAATGATATCAGCGGTTTCTTTGGCGACATCCGTACCGGCGATACCCATGGCTACGCCGATGTCGGCTTTCTTGAGAGCCGGCGCGTCGTTGACCCCGTCTCCGGTAACGGCCACCACGTGGCCCATGTCCTTGAGCGTGGCCACGATACGCATCTTGTGGCGTGGCGCCATGCGGGCAAACACCGGATCCGGCTCTCCCGATCGCGACGGGGTCAACAGTTGGCGAAGCACGTCATCGCTCATGCTGTCGAGCTGTGTGCCCTCGATCACCGGGACAAATCCGGTCGGCTGTTGCGGAGTCTGTTCCGGCGCCAGACCGATTTTACGGGCAATCGCCAGGGCGGTGAGCGGATGATCCCCGGTAATCATGACCACACGCACGCCGGCATTGCGGCATGTAGCGATCGCGTCCGGCACTTCCCGATGCGGCGGGTCCATCATGGCGACGAGTCCGAGAAATGTCAGGTCGTCCTCGATGGTCTCGACTTCGATCTGTTCGGGCTGATGGGCGACCTCGCGCATGGCCACCGCCATCACACGGTAGGCTTGCTCGGCGAACGTCCGGCTTTGGCCAAGGATGCGCTTCCGTTCGTCCTGTATCATGGCAATGGCTTCGCCATGGACCAATGATTGCGTGCAGAGCGTGAGCACGGCCTCCGGGGCGCCTTTCGTGAAGGCCACGAGCCGGCCCTCCATCCAGTGCAGGGTGCTCATCCGTTTCCGGTCGGCATCGAAGGCGAGTTCTCCCATGCGCCGCAATGGAGGGCGGTGGGCCACTCCATGCTCGATGGCGAATTCCAGGAGCGCGACTTCCGTCGGATCGCCGGTCACGACGAATCGTCCGTCCGATCCCCGCACCCGCTTGGCATTGTGGCAATTCAGCAGCGCGTCGAACAGGAGCTGCCAGCGCTCGGCATCGGCCGTCGTGATCAGGCGTCCTCTGCTGAAGAAGCACCCTTCGCTCGACTCGATCACGAGTCCGTCGGCATAAAAGCGGTCCACCTTCATCCGATTTTCCGTCAAGGTGCCGGTTTTGTCTGTGCAGATGACCGTCGTGCAACCGAGTGTTTCAACAGAGGACAGGTGTTTGATCAGGGCGTTGCGCTTCGCCATCCGTTGGCTGCTCATGGCCAGGGCCAGCGTCACGGTCGGCAGGAGTCCCTCAGGCACGTTGGCCACGATGATGCCGATGCCGAAAATCGCGCTGATCCAGAATCCGAGCCCTGTGCCCATCCCGATCACAAAAAAGGCCGCTCCCATAGCCAGAGAAATGGCGGCCACGATGCGGGTGACGGTAATGATTTCTTGTTGGAGTGGACTGAGACCGGCGGCAACTGAGGTCGTGAGATTGGCGATCTTGCCGAACTCCGTGCGCATTCCAACCGCGAACACGACGGCACGGCCATGGCCGGAGAGGACGGTGGTGCCGGCGAACACCAGGTTGGGAAGATCCAGCCAATTGCCGTCTTCCAGGGGATCGGCGGTCCGTCGTTTCGGCCTCGATTCACCGGTCAGGGCGGCATTGTCCACTCGCATGCTGGAGGTTTCGATCAGGCGTGCATCCGCCGGGATTCGTTCTCCTTCCTCCAGGATGAGGATGTCGCCCGGTACGATGTCGCTTCGAGGAAGTTCGAGCGGTTGCCCTTCTCGCATGACCCAGGCCTTATCAGGCAACAGGCGATGGAGCGCCTGCACGGCGCGCTCGGCTTTGTATTCTTGAAAGAAGGCGAACACGGCATTGATGACGATGACACCGAGGATGGCCCAGCCCAGTGTGGCCATGCCCTCGCCAGGCTTCATGAAGTCGGCGGCGAACGCGAGGCCGGAGGCGATCCAGAGCAGCAGAGCGAGGAAGTGAGTGAAGTGGCGGGTGAGTCCCCGCAGGAGGGTGTACCGGTCCGGTTCCGTGAGCCGGTTGGCGCCGAACTGGGCGAGGCGTTGCCGGGCCTCGTCCGGCGTGAGGCCGCCGGTGGCGGTCTCAAGCCGCTTCAGCACCTCGTCGATGGCGAGGGTTCCAATATCGTGGTACCGGAACTCAGGCACGTGTGCCTCGCACGATGAGGACCGAACAAGGCGCGTGTCGCAGAAGGGTTTCGGATACGCTGCCGAGATGCAGTCGCTCGGTCTTGGTCAGTTCGCGAGAGCCGAATACCAGAAGATCGTCCTGCTCAGCCTCCACATGTTTGACGATGGTGTCGATCACATGATTCATCCGCACGTGAGGCGTCGCCGGGTATCCGTCCTTGATGAAGTCTTCTCGCAAACCATTGACGAGGCTGGTGGCGCGATTCATGACCGGCTCGGTCAGGGACGCCACTTGCGATTCGGACAGATAGCGGGCGGCTAAGTCTGTCACCGGACTTTCGGCGGATGTCAGAATCGACACAGCTGCGGATTCCGGCAGAATGCGGGTTCGAAGAAAGCGGGCTGCAGCCCGTGAGGGTTTCGAGTCATCCACCGCGAGCGCCACATGGCTGAGCCTGGTGAGGGGCTGTTTAACAACCAAGAGCGAGCAGGGGGCGACGGCCGCCACTTGCCGGGAGGTGCTGCCCAGCAGAAAGCCTTTGATGTCGCTCAATCCGCGAGAGCCCATCAGGATAAGATCCGCCTTTAGCCGTTTGGCCTGCCGGGCGATCGTTTTTGCAAGGGGGCCATGTGCGAGGACGGTCTGGAATTGAGTGCTGGGGGCAGTGGAAGCTTGGCTAAGGGCCACGCGTGCGGACCGTTCCGCTTCACGCAAGAGGAATTTACCAGCTTTGTCTAAGGCAGCGAGAGCGCGGTTAGCCGCGACCGGATTCTTTCGTTTGTTCGCTTGGAGCGGCGAAGGATCGACAACATGCAATAGCACCACATGCTCAGGTTCCCGGCCGGCGAGCGCTTGGAGTGCCTGGATCCCCCACTGGGCATACTCCGACCCATCGACCGCACAGACAATGCGCATAACAGACTCCTTCTTCAATAAAACATCAGCGATCGCGAATATGTCAGGTATCTAATCTGCATTGGATATGCCCGTGAAGACCGGCGATGGTGATGGCGAATCTGCATTGTTTCAGGGCCTTAAAGGCAATGCGTGCCTCGATCAGGCAGATGACTGCGGCGTTTTGCTGCAGGTCTGAAATGGTTACTGTGGTGATTCGCGTCAGTCTTGTCACGGAGCAGGTGAGATGAATCAAGATTGTGCGTCCTCTTGCGGAAATTAGGAGACGGATAAATAAGGTGTCATGGCATTCTCATTGCGTTACGGAATGAGTGAGGGAAAAGGAGGGCATATGAAACAAAGTTTGCTGTGGGTGTTTGGGCTTTCGGCTGTTTTCATTGGGGGCGTGAGTCTGGCCGATGGCGGCGCAGTGGCACGGATCGGGGTCTCCGGTGAATTTGTTGAGTTAAGTCATCAGGTCGAAGGCCGCACGACGATCGATTTGCTGCCCCTTCACCGGGCCGGCGACGTTCGGTATTTCAGTGCCGGTATCGGTCTTGAGGAGCGCGCGGCCCAGTACCCGCCTTTTTCGTTAAAGCTGGTCTTTACGGCCGGCGGGAAACCGTTCCTCTCCGGAGTCTCCGTGGCAATCCAGCCGGTCAAAGGCGGAGCCGCCGTGACAATTCCTCAAGAGCAGGTGGAAGGGCCCTGGCTTTTCATTGATCTGGCGCCGGGTGTCTATAACGTCACGGCGATCCATCGTGACCGGAAGCAGGGGCTGACGGGCATTGCTGTAGAAGCTGGCAAACAGAAGACGTTCCATCTGCGATGGGCAGAGGATCTTGGCCTTGCCGGAGCGTTGCCGACCGAATAAATGATCCTATCGGTTGGTATTGTCTGGCGATATGCTTAATGAAGGAGCGTGACGTCATGCCGAAGACGACGAAAAAGAAACCAGCAAAGAAGCCGGCCAAGATTTCAAAAGCAACGGACTTCGCTTCGATGCTGGTGAAGCCGGTGATGGAAAAGCGGGTGCAGTCCGCCCGCTTGAAGACGAAGGGTGATGTAATCGCATCTCTCATGATCGAGGGATTCGGCGCAGTGCCTGTGGTGGACGGCAGCAGAAAGCTGATCGGGATTGTGAGTGAACATGACCTGCTTGCCGCGATGGACGATGGGCATGCACTCGGTGAGCTGACGGCGGCGGATGTCATGACAGGGAATCCGTATTCGGTCCGACCCGAAACGACGCTGGGAACGCTGGTGCATGTCTTACGGGCCAGCGATCTCGTCCGTGTGCCGGTCGTGGATGCCAAGGATCGACTGATCGGCATCATTGCCCGGCGCGATGTGTTGCGAACTTATCTGGGTGGCGGTTCAGCCCGAAGAAAGTGAGGGGAAGGCGATGAGACAAACGGAATTTTTTCTGAAAGCCTGCGATCCGAAAACATTGACGGTCGGTCAGTTGATGCAGGACGCGGTCACGCGCTGTACATCGCGGACGGACGCGCTGACGTTGACCCACATGATGACCCATCGGAACTTCGGGAGCATGCCGGTCGTGGAAGAGGACGGGACGCTGGTGGGCATTGTGAGCGAATACGATCTCCTGCAGGTGATGATCGAAGGGCGCGATCTGCGCAAGGTTCTGGCGACCGAAATTATGTCGGCCCATCCGGTGACGGTGACGGAAGACCAGACCCTCGTGCAAGTCGCCGATCTGTTCCAAGACCGGTATCTCACGAGAGTGCCCGTCGTGCGGAACGGCAAACTAGTCGGCATTGTGGCGCGGCGGGATCTGCTGTTCGGGTATACGCAGGCTTCCCAGTATTGGTCCTAATCGGCTGCTGAAGATGAGGGGCAGTTTGAGCAGGTGCTAGGAAGTGCAGGTTAAGGAGTACTCCATGACGATAGATCACAATCAACGTCTCCGGGCCGAGTTGGATCAGCATGAGCTGGCGGCGCTTCAGCGTTTCATGGTTGCGATTCACGAGGAGCCGTATGAGTCCAATCCCCGTGTCGATGTGACGCAGGTGTTTCGCGGATCAGAGGGGCAGATCTTCGTGCCGGTTACCGTGTCCGGAACGTCGCCTGATCCGCATCTCGCCATGCTGATGAGCCACAAGTCCGAGCAGTTCTATAAACAGAGCGGCTGCCGCTTTGTGCTTCTCCAGCGAATCGATGGGGATCCCCAGCGCCGGAGCCATGTGTGGGACGGGGCAACCTGGAAGACGGTGCCGTAGCCGCGAAAGTAACGTATCCCGGCGATGTTACTGGGTCACATCTTCTGTAAACGACGAGCGAGAGGTTGCAATGGGGATGTGAATGTCATCCTCTTGGCGATGCTGGTGATTGCGCTGTTTCCTTTCGTCGCCTTTTCGGAGCCTTCCAAGAAACATCCCAGCCCCTGTCAGATCGCGTATCCCAGCGACCCGACTGTCGAATGGGACTGTCGGTCGCTGCGGCCCGGTGAATCGCTTGAAAAGCTGTTCGGCGAGCGTTGGGTCGAGGTCGCCCGGTTCAACCGGATCGATCGGCGTCATGCGCGTGCCGGCGTGGCCATCAAAGTCCCGAGGCGGGTCGAGGACCTGGGATTATTCGCACCATTGCCGCTGTTCTATCAAGCCGCCGAACAGGATGAGCAATTCATCCTAATTGACCTCTCGGAGCAGTTCCTCGGCGCATATGAATATGGCGCGCTGAGATTTGCTATGCCGATTGCCTCAGGGAACGGGCATGACGAAACGCCGATGGGAGAGTTTCGTCTCTCTGCCGCCCATCGCGTCCATCAATCCTCTCTCTACAAGATTGAAAAGACCGACCGCGCCTATCCAATGAACTATGCACTGCGATTCTATGTAAATCGGGCAGGCGTGTCGTATTGGATTCACGGGCGCGACCTGCCGGGCTATCCGGCGTCGCACGGCTGCATCGGGCTCTACGATGAGTTAATGCAGAAGGAGCAGTACGGGATTCTGAAGGACCCGGAGTTGAACGATGCGAGGCGACTCTTCGAATGGGTTCTAGGAGGGATGCCGGACGACGACCGGGTCATTCCCCTTCCCAGCGGCCCCAAGGTCATGATTATCGGCGAGGCGCCGAGGAGTGAGCAGTAGTGCCCCCTCCTCGGATCGGATGCCGGAAGTCTTCGGCCTAAAGCGCGGACAGGAAAGCCACGAGATCAGCTTTTTCTTTTTCCGTAAACCCCATGTCAAAACGCGCGTTGTAGAACTCAATGACTTCTTTCAGGTTCGCCGCGATGCCGTTATGGAAGTAGGGCGCTCTTGCCGGCAGTCCGCGTAGGATCGGTCCTTTGAATTTTCCAATGTCCGCCCATTTCCCTGTGATGAGCGCCCGGCCAGGGTCGGTGGTCGTTATGATCTGCGATGGATCAGCTTTCGAGCGGAGCGTGATAACCGGCAAGTAGCTCACGTCCAGCGGATTGGTGACATCGGCAATGCCGATATTCAATGGGGCAGAAACGGAATGGTTGCCGACATTGGGCGTATCGTGGCAGGTGCCGCAGGTTCCTTTGATGAGTGGGAGTCCGGTCGCATCGTTGAGTCCGCCGACCCCGGTGATGTTGATGGGTTTCGAGTTGAACAGTGTCTGCCCTCGCAGAATACTGGCGCGGTCTCGGTGATGTTCATTCGCGGAATGCCCGTTGGCCCACGAAGCGGGGAACAGTGTGAAGACGACCGGGCTGAACGGGGTCTTGAATGGGTTCAAACCGAGCGGATCGTTGATGCCAACGTAGAATGGCTGGTTCGACAATGATACGGGGCCACCGGTGGCTCCTTGCGCATCAAGTGCTCCGGCGCCGAAATCGATGGCTTGCGCGGTGGACAAGGCCATTTCAAAGGCGACGATCTGCTTTTGCTGCTGCGGTGTCGGTGGCGTTGTTGCCTGGGCATGGCCAAGGGTGGCATCCACAGACTGATGGGCCAGGTCTGACAGCAAATCTGTAGGATTCGACGCAAAGGCGATGGGCGTGGTTCCGGTCTGGGTCGAAGATTCACGTCCATCCCACATCAGCGTACTAAGAAAACGGAGATTCGCTGAAGGAAGCGGGCGTCGATACGTCGAGATCGTCGTGGTCTCAGCACAGGCGTACGGATTGCTGACGCTCACGACATCGAACTCTGCCCCGGCAGGAACCGGGAGTGCGACGCGAATCAAGCCGCGAGTGGTCAGGAGACTGTAGGCCTGTCGGCGTCCTTCCACTGTCGTCGTATCGATACTGTGATCGCAATTGGATCCGTCATTAGTGCGAAAGATCGGGTCTAGGCCGCTGGTCTTTTCAAATCGATCCGCCACACTTTTCGCTGAGATGGACCAGGCATCGCCGGGCTGGTGGCAACTGGCACAAGTACGGCCATTGGTACCGAGGCTTTGAAAAAATGGACCAGTGAGGTCGAGTGTGCCGGTCGCGTTGAACGTTTTCAGGATTCCGGAATCGTTGCGAAACGGAAAAAGGTTTGGAAGGAAATGAGGGTTGTCACTCTCCGCAGCCACTACCGTCACGATACTTAGCAAAAGCACGCTCAGTAGCGCGATACGTGTTTTCTTCATCGTTGGCCTCCGTTGTGAATGGCGGGATTCTAGAGGAGACGTAGTTGCATAGTAAATACAAGGTAAGTACGTATGCGGACGGATAACTCATTGGACAGAGTATTCCTATGAGATGAATCGAGCGAAGAGGCGAGGACGTTGTGAACGCTGGTCCGATCTGTCCCGAGTATTGTCTTTAACTGGTCTAGACGGAGTTAAAACGTAGATTGCCGTTGTGCTGCCCATCGATACATGACGGGCAGGACCAGCAGGGTTAGAGCTGTCGAGGTGAGGAGGCCGCCTATTACGACTGTCGCCAGGGGACGCTGTACCTCAGCTCCCATTGATGTGGCTAGCGCCATCGGTAAGAAGCCAAGACTTGCCACGAGGGCTGTCATGAGGACAGGTCTGACTCGGTCGCTGGTGCCTTGGGAAATGGCCTGGTCGGCCGAGAGTCCTTCTGATTCCAGTTGCCGGATGTGACTCACGAGCACGACACCGTTCAGCACGGCGATGCCGAAGAGGGCGATGAAGCCGATGATCGCCGAGATGCTAAACGGCAACCCCCGCAGCCATAGAGCCAGAATTCCTCCGGACAAGGCCAGGGGCACATTCAGAAAGATGAGCAGCGCCGGCCGCATCGCGCCGAACATGACGGACAGCATGCCGAGAATGAGCAACAATGTCACCGGCACCACGAGCAACAACCGTTTGGTCGCATCTTGCAGATGTTCAAACTGCCCGCCCCAGGTCAGCTCGTAGCCCGGCGGAAGGGTGACGGTCTCCCGAACCGCCTGTTGGGCTGCGGCCACGAATCCACCCAAGTCGCGGCCGCGGATGTTGCTTTCCACCACGATGCGCCGTTGCACGTGCTCGCGGCTGACCTGGGCCGGTCCCGAGTCCACCTGGATTGTGGCCACGCGTGAGAGGGGAACCAGTTCTCCGTGCATGGTGGGGATCAATAGATTCCCGAGTGTGGCAGGATCGGCCGAGGCTTGATCCACGAGCCGGACGATCAGGTCGAACCGTCTCGATCCTTGAACCACCGTCCCGACCACGTGGCCGACGCGGGTGGCCTGAATCAACAGCAGCACCTCATCCGCCGTGAGGCCGTACCGCGCGATCTCTTCGCGATTGATGATGACGCGGAGCAATGGGAGCCCTGCTACCTGCTCGACTTTCACGTCGGCCGCTCCCTGTACACGTTCAAGCGCGCGGGCCACCTGTTCAGCCTGCTGTTTCAGAATATCCAGATCGGGGCCGAAGATTTTTACCGCGAGATCTGACCGGACTCCGGCAATCAATTCGTTGAACCGCATTTCGATGGGTTGGGTGAAGCCGAGCCCGACCCCCGGCACCTCGTTCGTAATCGCCTCTTTCATTTTCGCAATCAATGTTTCGCGAGTGGTGGCGGTGACCCATTCGCTCTGCGGTGTGAGGATCACAAAGACGTCAGACATTTCGACTCCCATGACGTCGGTGGCGACCTCCGGGCTGCCGGTTCGAGTGACAACCTGTGTGACTTCCGGAAAACGGCGCAGGACCCGCTCCACCTCCAGCGCCGTCGAGACTGATTCGGTCAAAGAGATGCTGGGCAGCCGCCAGAGCTGAATCGCCAGATCGCCTTCGTCGAGTCGAGGAATGAATTCCACGCCGAGAAACGATCCGAGTCCGAGGCTTATCGCAAAGAGCAGGATCGCCGGCACAACCACCCGGCGCGGGTGCGCAATAGCCCACCGGAGACAGGGCTCGTATATCCGACGTATCCAGCGCAGGAGGCCAGTCTCTTCCTGTCCATGACGCGCTCGCGCAAACCAGGAGGCCAGGACCGGCGTAGCGGTTACGGCTACGAGGAGCGAGCCGGCCAGCGCCATGATGACGGTTAAGGCCATCGGGCGGAACATCTTCCCTTCGATGCCGGTGAGGGCGAGGATCGGCACATAGACGAGGATGATGATTCCTACAGCAAAACCCATCGGCCGCAGGACCTCGCGACCGGCCGCTTGGATGTGGTCCAGCCGCTCTTTGCGACTCATGTCCTTGTTCTGCGCCAATCGGCGGAGAATGTTGTCGATCATCACTACCGAGCCGTCGACGAGCAGGCCGAAATCAATGGCGCCAAGACTCATGAGATTGCCGGACAGCCCGGCCTGCATCATGCCTGTGAAGGCGATGAGCATCGATAGAGGAATCGCGGCGGCGACGATCAGGCCTGCGCGCAGGTCGCCAAGAAACAGAAACAGCACGGCGATGACCAACAGGCCGCCCTCTACCAGATTGTTCCGTACGGTCTTCATCACTTTGGACACAAAGAGCGTGCGATCGTAATAGGGCTCGATCGTCACTCCGGTGGGAAGCGTGGGCTGAATTTCACGGACGCGGGCTTTGACCCGTTCGACGACCTGCTGCGCATTTTCACCGGCCAGCATCTGCACCATGCCGATGACCGTTTCCCCTTCGCCCATCGCGGTGGCCGCACCGATGCGCAGGGCAGAGGCTTCCCGCACGGTCGCCAGATCCGCAATATAGATCGGGACTCCGCCCGATCCATGGGCCACGACAATTCTGGTCAGATCTGAGATCTGGGTGGCCAAGGCTTCGCCGCGAATGAGCAATTGTTCGCGCTGCCGTTCAAGATAGCCGCCGCCGGCCATGGCGTTGTTCCGTTGCAAGGCATCAAACACCTGCCGAAGCGAGAGCTTGAACGACAGCAGTTTGGCTGGATCAACGACCACCTGGAACTGCTGCGGCTCGCCGCCCCAAATATTCACTTCGACGACGCCGGGCACGGCACGCAGCTTCATGCCGATGTCCCATTCGAGCATCGTCCGCAGCGCCATTGGGCTGTAGCCTGGGCCTTTGAGCGTGAATTGATACACTTCGCCCAAGCCGGTGGTGAGCGGTCCGATGGCCGGGCGACCGTACTCGGCCGGAATTTTTTCCATGGCCCGTGCCAGCCGTTCTGTGACCAGTTGTCTGGCTCGATAGATATCGGTGTTGTCTTCGAAAATGGCGGTGACTGCGGAGAGGCCATAGCGTGACACCGAGCGCAATTCGCGCAGGGCGGGCAGGCCACTGAGGGAGGCCTCGATCGGAAACGTAATGAATTGTTCCACTTCGACCGGCCCCAAGGCCGGCGCTTTCGTGAGCACTTGGACTTGCACCGGAGTAAGATCCGGCACGGCGTCGATCGTCAGATGGGTGAATGACCAGAGGCCGGCGGCGATCACGATCGCGATGGCCACCAGCGTGAAGAACCGATAGCGCAGCGAGAAAGTCAGCAAGCGATCCATGTGCCGTTATTCTCCTGACCCGATGTGTTCCTTCAGCAACACGTTCTTCAGATCGAAGACGCCATCGGTGACGACCGTATCCTGGTCGCTCAGCCCTTTCCGTATCTCGATCCATCCGCCGCCTTCCCGACCGCTGTCGATAGGGACGAAGGAGAAGCCCTGCTCACGCCGGACAAAGACACCCCGCTGATTCTCGACGGTCGTGATTGCCGTGACCGGCACTGCGAGAGTCGCGGCGCCGGCCAGTGGCAGCGACACATCGACGTACTCCCCGGGTTTTAACACGCCCTGGGTATTCGCGACTTCAAACCGGATTCGGATGGTACGTGTGGTTTCATCGGCGACCGGCGCCAGGTAGGTAAGCGGCGCAGTGATCGGTTCGCCGCCTTTTGGGATGATCGATCCTAGCTGGCCTTCTTTGAATTTTCTCGCCTGTTCAATCGGCAGGTTGGCGAAGACCCATACGCGACTCGTGTCGACCACTTCGAAGAGTTCGGTCCCAGGCGCCACGCCTTGGCCGCGCACGACATTCTGCGCCACGACCGTACCAGCGATGGGAGAGGTCAGCGTATACCGATGGCTCTCATCCTGGTGGCCCCGTTCGAGCGCGGCGAGTTCCGCGACGCTGAGTCCCATATTCAGCAATTTCTCGCGGATGTGTTGGTAGCGTGCCTGAGTTTCCAGATAGCGGCCCTTGTCTTCAACCAGCTTGCGCTCCGGGACGATATCGTCCACCCGTAGTTTTTGTGTTCGCCGGAAGCTGTTGTCGGCCACGTCGGCTTGGGCTTTCCAGACCAGATATTCTTCGATTAACTGGTCGAGTTGGAGCCCACCAATCGCTACCAATGGTTGGCCTTTCCTCACGTGATCGCCGAGTTGCGCGTGAATGCGTTCGGCCTGCCCGGCAATGCGTGACGTGACCTTTGCCACTTGTCGAAGGTCCAATGAGACTTCGCCCGGTGCGGTCACAATTTCAGGCACGGCATGCAAGGTAACGGGCTCGGTGCGTAACCGGGTCTGGACCACCGGCGGAGGTTGGATGACGCGGGGCCGACTCACGCCTGGTTTGACGCCGGATTCCTGAGGCTGCGGAGGCGGCGTGGTTCCTCGATCGCTGCAACCGGAAAACAGCAGCATGATCGCGGCGATAGTCCGGGCGGCGGGTTGTGGTGTCATGGATGCTCTCCTCGTTCGCTCACAGCGGCGCACCGACGGCGCGTTCTAATCGGACGAGCGCAATCGAGAGATCCGCGCGGACCTGGGCATATTCCAAGACTGTTTGGCGGTAGACGCGCTGGGCGTCCAGTACGTCCAACAGGCTGGCCGCGCCTTGTCGAAAGCTCGTCCGTGCCGCGGTCAATGTCTGCTCAGCTTGTTTGAGTAATCCTGTTTCGAATACGTGTAACTGATCCTGCGCCGTCCGGACTTCCTGCGCATGTTGGGTGATGGCCTGTTCCAACTCGCTTCGCGCCCGCCGCCGGTCGGCGTCGGCTCGATATTGTGTTCCGAGCGCCGTCTCGATTTCACCCTGTCGCCGGTACCAGAGGGGAATCGGCACACTCAATCCGGCGGTCAACGATTCATCCCCCGCTTCCCGATGGTAGCTGCCCTGGACGCTCAGATTCGGCACGCGGGAGGCTCGTTCGTATTGCACTGTATGGCCCGCCTGCTCGGCGAGTTTCGCCAATCGCTGCAGGGTGGGATGTTGCTCAAGGGCGTTGGTCGTCAGTCGATCCAGATCGAAGGTGTGCTTGCCTGATTGAAAATCGCCCTGAATCGAGAATTGTGTGCCGAGTCCACCGGCCGTGAGGGTGTTCAATCGGGTCTTGGCCACGACCAACGCATTCTGGGCTCGCGCGACTTCCTTCTGGGCCTTCTGCACTTCGACGCTGGCTTTCATCGTGTCAAAGGACGTCGCCTCGCCGGCTGCCACACGTGCTTTGACCGTGCGGAGGACTTCTTCGACCGTCGTGACGTTCTGAGCGGTCATCTCTGCGTCACGTTGAGTAAACAACAAGTGATAGAACGCCACTTTGACATCGGTAATCAGCGTGAGGCGGGTTTCATCCAGCGCGGCACTGGCGCCAGCAACGCCGGCGTTCGCGGCCTCTTGACGGGCCTGCCGCTTGCCTGTCCACTCAAGCGGCTGTTCGAGCGTGACGGTGCGTTCGGTGATCCGGGCGCCGGTACTCGGATCGCGGATGGCGCCGCGCCCGGCTGTGCCTGAGAGGGAGGGATTCGGGTAGGCCCCTGCCGCGATCTGTTGCCCGTGACTTTGTCGGACGAATCCCTCAGCGCCGGCCAGGGTTGGACTGCGCTCGATGGCCAAGGCCACAATGCTATCGAGCGAGTACGTGCCGGTGAGAGGATCTATGGCCCACGCCGTCCCGGCGGTATGGCTTAGAGAGCCCGCTCCGCTTAACAGCAAGACAGAAACGAGAATACGAGAAATCATATGAGCCTCCTCTGCTCAACAGACACCGAACTCAACTCGTGAGGAGTGAGCCTGCAATGCCACGATACCTGGGATGGCGTGATTCGTACCGATGGACCTTAGAGAAGGAGTGAGGGAGGCGCGCGGGAAGGGAGTTGATGCACAAAGAGGGTGGAAGAAGGAATTACTGCAAGGCGTTCGGTTGCCTGTTCATGGCACGGTATGATGGCGACTTTTCCATCAGGCAGTGCCATGGTCTGTACGAGAATCGGCTTCAGTTCCACGCGATGGTGCGAGTCGGTGAGTAGCGAGAATCCCAACTCGGAATGCTCGAACCAGGTGTGTGAAAGATGAACGGACTTGTCGGCAGCGGAGTGGGTCGACGCCTCGTGGATGTCGAACTCACCATCGAGATCGGCGGAAAATACGGTGTGTACGGTTCCGCTCCGCATCGCTCCCTCCTGACCAGAGCGCTCGGCGAATTCAGGATGGACGTGGAACAGAGGGACCGAGAGGACCCACAGCATGACCCACACCCGAATGAGCATGGGTACCAGTTGGTGTGCCACCGTATGGAGAACGTTATGCATCGTAGCTTCTCATCTCAAAGAATACGCTATCATACTCGCTGTCCACTGTACACGCGATCAGTCCATCGGTGAAGCATGAAGGGTGGCATGCGGTCATGCTTCCGTGATGATCCGTCCGCCGGGCCGTTCTTCTCCCTCACCCCATTCCGCCACGGCTTGAGCCATTTCGGCGAGGCGTTGAGCGGCACGGCCAAAGACCGTGTCGGGAGGATATTCCCCGTCGATACCGCGTTCCCCAGCCGTCACGCCGGTCAGCAGTTCAATGGCTTCTTCCAATGTATTTACCGCGTACACGGTGAACTGTCCCGATTCCACTGCTTCGAGCACATCGCGGCGAAGCGCGAGATGCTTTGTATTGCGTGACGGAATGATCACGCCTTGTTTGCCGGTGAGCCCACGCCGTGAGCAGGATTCAAGGAACCCTTCAATTTTCTCATTGACGCCGCCGATGGGTTGTACTTCGCCCAGCTGATTGACTGACCCGGTGACGGCGAGATATTGCCGGATCGGCAGATCGGCCAGACTGGAAAGGATCGCAGTGAGCTCGGCGACCGCGGCGCTGTCTCCCTCGATCTCAGAATAGGTCTGTTCGAACGTTAACGAGGCGCTCATGGCGAAGGGGTATGAGCCGGCAAATTTTCCGGCCAGGTAGCCGGCGAGTGTCATGACGCCTTTGCTGTGGATGTTGCCGGCG
This sequence comes from Nitrospira sp., assembly GCA_024998645.1. GTDB lineage: Bacteria > Nitrospirota > Nitrospiria > Nitrospirales > Nitrospiraceae > Nitrospira_D. The sequence continues at coordinate 17,927 of JACOEJ010000022.1, read as the reverse complement.
AGTTCCGCTTCCCGCTGCACGTCGATGACGCCTTTGGTGCCGACATAGGTGCGTGCGGTGATGCGGGTGGGACGGCCGAATGCATAGTCACCGAGTTCATGGACGGAGAGTCCATTCACCTGGCCGACGATCTCGCCGTCGAGATCGACCATCAGGGTGCCTTCTTTGATTTCGTCCTGGATCCAATGTTCGGCCAGATTCGACCGATGGCGTTTATGCGCGATCGCCGCATCGACATCCCCGCGTGTCACGAACGAATGCCCTTCTTTCCTGGCCCAGTAGCCGGCTTCGCGAATGAGGTCGCTCACGAGGCTGAACCGCAGTGACAGACGGTCGTGCCGGTCGGCAAAACGGAACCCCTGCCGAATCACTTCGGCGACCGCATCGGCGCCGAAGTGCGGCAGCCCTTCCTCGCGGCAGAGTTTTGCGATGAAGCGGGCATACTGGCGATCCTGCCGTTCGCTCCGGACCACTTCCGTGTCGAAGTCCGCCTTTACTTTAAAGAGCTTGGCAAAGTCCTCTTCGTAGGCTTGGAGTAGGTGATAGATTATGGGCGGCCCGACCATGATGATTTTCACCGTGACGGGGATGGCTTGCGGCCGGAGGCCTGCAGTAGAGAAGCCATAGAACTCGCCGGGGTCTTCGATTTTTACTTCAGCCGTTTTGATGACTCGCTTCAGCGCATCCCAGGAAAAGGGTTGATGCAACATGTCCAGCGCGTTCACGATCAGGTAGCCGCCGGTGGCTTGGAGGACGGCACCGGCGCGGATCTCGGTGAAATCTGTGTACATGACGCCCATGTGTGCGCGCCGTTCGATTTTGCCGATCAGGTTGGTGTAAGTCGGGTGCGATTCGTCGATGACAGGTGCGCCGCCAGTCGGGTCATGCTCGACGATAAGATTCACGAGATACCGGGTCATGTCAGGCCGGCGGAGTTCCAGGCCGGGAATGGGTAATGCCGGTCCCTCATGAGGAAGGAAATCTTTATACTGGTGGACGATGTTGTCTTTCACTCGCTCGAGATAGGCGGCGACCGCCGGCAGATCTTGATAGGACCGCAGCAGCGCTTCGTAACGGCCTTCGAGCACATTGGTGACCATCTGGTGATCGAGATGGCGAAGCTGGTGCTCCATTTCTTTATCGAGGCCATGGAGACGCACATGAAAGTCACGGATCTCGCCTTCGAGCGCGAGACGCCGTTCGGTGAGGCCTTGTTGCTCTGATTCGGTCATCGCCTCCATGACTTCGTCGGTCATGGGATGTCCGTCTTTGAGCGGTACGAGTCCGAACCCCGCCGGCGTTTCATCGAATCCGAACCCGCGGGCGAGACTCAACTTGGTGAGCTCCTGGAACAGCGTTTTCTTCTTCGCCTCAGTCTCGTCGTGCAACTTGGCTTTGCCATCAAGGTACTTCTTGCTTTCGAACGCTGCGGGGATATCGCGGCGCAAGCTTTCGATGAACACGGCCATGTCCCGTTTGAAGGCACAGCCTTGCCCGGCAGGAAACGAGAGACTGACCGGCCGCGAGGCGTCCTGAAAGTTATTGACGTAGCACCAGTCGGAAGGAGCTTGGGTCACCTGGGCCAGCCGTGTCACCATCTGACGAACCAGGGTGGCTTTGCCTGTGCCGACCGGGCCGGAGACGTACAGATTGAATCCCGGGCTCTTCATCGAGAGACCGAACTCCAACGCTTCGACCGCCCGCTCCTGGCCGATAATATCGGTGAGCGGTTCGAGTTCGCTCGTGTCTTCAAACCCCAACTGTGCGGGATCGACTGTGGGCGACAGCATCGAAACGGGAACCCTGAATTTGTCGGTGCTCATCTATAAGGCTTTCGTTGTGACCGCCGGAGGTGGCTGTACCGTTGTGGCCTGCGGGCCTTTCTTTCCTTGCTCCACTCCGAACATTACCTCTGTTCCATCCTCAAGCTGCTCGAACGTGAGGCTGTGGAGTGCATTCGCATGAAAGTACACTTCACCGCCGCCCTCCTGGAGGATGAACCCGTACCCTTCGTTGGGGAAGAGCTTGCAGATCACTCCGCGATGGGGCGGAACCGGTGGCAGGCGCATTTCGGTCTCTGCGCGTTTGTCGCGATACTTGCGCAGCTCAATCGTTACGGCTTCAAAGGCGCTCCGGATGGCTTCTTCGAAGGTCTTGTCCTCCTTGCGGGCCGTCAAGGTATGGCGGCCTGGGAGTGTGACGACCACGAGCGCCTCGGCGACGTGGTCCTGTTTCTTGTGATGGCGGTTCTTTGTCAGTGTCACGCGACCATGGGTCAGGTCGTCATGACCCCGTCGGAGATCCTCCATGCGGGCTACGATTTCTGTCTTCCAGCGGGGCGTCATTTCGACATTGCGGCTCTGCATTTCTAGTTCCATCTGATGCCCTCCTTTTATTCATTACGACTTATCAGCAAGCTGGATGCCGCCTGCGTCAAATCCACCGGTTTGGGAATGGCATCGAAAAGAAGCCATCGTTTTCACACTTTTAACGATTGGCCATGCTTTCCACGTGGTGAATGATAATGCAGACTGGCGCATTTCTCCTCAGTGATCGCTAGGCGGGTGAAGCGCAATGCGTCAATTGAGGCAGCGCGAGATGAGGCAGGGGATGGAGAAAGGGGGGAGGACTTACGGGGATCAGTGCTACAGGCGGTCGTTCAGATGATTGCTCGATTGGAATGTGACTTGCGTGTCACTTCTGCATGCCTACGCTGAGAAAACAGGCTCTTGAGGAGTATCTCCAGTCGCGCTTCGGGCCTGAGGCTACATTACTGTCGTTCGGCGTGATCGGAAAGGCCAGTTCAGAAGGTACACATAAACAATACGGTTATGGGACACCGGTTAAGCTGACGTTCCGTGTTGGTCGGGAGGTTTGCACGGCCGTATTGGAGACTATGAAGCCTGGCCCCTTCGGTCACGAACATATGGCTGATCGCGCGCAGGCGATGTTGTGGGACTACGAGTCTTATGGACGGCTACCGCGGCATGTGAAGGCGCTCGACGTCGGAATTTTTACCGGCACACAGAAATTGCTGTCGGTTGCAGAGGGGCGGGAATACTTTGTCCTGAATCAATGGACCGAGGGTGTGAGCTATCACGAAGATCTGGAACGGCTTGCCAAGGGGCGATCGCTTCGTCCGCTCGATCGCAAGCGGACCATCGCCCTCGCGCGGTACCTGGCGCAGATCCATGCGCATAAGAAACGGGATGCCGATTTGTACCGCCGCCGCTTGCGGGAGGTGATCGGTCATGGCGAATGCATCATGGGGCTGACCGACAGTTACCCGGAGCGGTTCGGGTTTATCACGGAAGACCTGTTACGCGGAATTGAGGAAGCTGCCAACCGTTGGCGGTGGCGATTGCGCGGACAGACAAAACGATTGTCGCAAGTGCATGGGGATTTTCACCCCTGGAATGTTTTATTCAAAAAGAGTATCGATTTTGCGGTGCTGGATCGCTCACGCGGGGAGTGGGGTGAACCGGCGGACGACGTGACATCCATGACGATCAACTACCTCTTCTATTCGCTCTGCCGGTGGGGACGGTTGAAGGGGCCGTTCGAAGTGCTCTTCCGGCTCTTTTGGGAGGAGTATGTCGAGGCGAGCGGCGACGAAGATATCGTGGCAACCGCTGCGCCGTTCTTTGCGTTCCGTGGCTTGGTGCTGGCAAGTCCTGTCTGGTATCCCACGTTGCCGATCGGTGTCCGTCGAACCATTTTCCGGTTTATGGACCAGGTCCTTGCCGCGCCGCGTTTCGATCCGTCACGGGTGAATGAGTATTGCGGGTGAGGCATGAGTTGTCAGCATTCAGCTATCAGCAGGCTTTGGATTCAAACGATGCTGGAAGCTGAGAGTAGATTGCTGATAGCTGGGCTCTGCTTATGAATCGACCCCAAAGTTTCGCCATCTGGATCACGGGCCTGCCGGCTTCCGGCAAGAGCACCATCGTGCGTGCGCTCAAGCCTCAGCTTGAGGCTACGGGTCTTCACGTGGAAGTGTTGGAATCCGATGAAGTCCGACGCGTGCTCACGCCGGAGGCGACCTACTCGCAGGCCGAGCGGGACCTCTTCTATCGCGCGTTGGCACTGATGGGGGCGAAGCTGGTGACGCATGGCGTGACCGTCCTCTTTGATGCTACGGCCACCCGGCGTGAGTATCGCGACTTTGCCAGGAGTCTGATTCCCCGATTTATCGAAGTGGCGGTGGTGTGTCCACTGGAGACCTGCATGCAGCGCGACTACAAAGGGACATATCAGCGCGGCCAGCGAGGTGAAACCAGCACTGTGCCGGGGCTGCAAGAGCCCTATGAAGTGCCTCTCCACCCCGATCTCACCATCGATACGACACATGTCCCGGCGAATGAAGCAGCGGAAAACGTCTTCGCGCTGGTGAAGGAACGGTTTGTTCAGTAAATAGCACCTCCGCAACTCTTCCCATTTTCTGCTCCGTGAAGGTAGTGCAGAAACCACTTGCATGCGTGGTCCGCGACCGCTTCCAGCGTGCCCGGCTCTTCGAAGAGATGCGTGGCGCCGGGAACGATGATGAGTTTCTTTTCACAGGTCAGAAGTTCGTAGGCGGATTGGTTTATCTCGATCACCGGTTCATCCCACCCGCCGACAATCAGCAGAGTAGGCGCGGTCACTGAGGGCAGATAGGCTTCTGCCAAGTCGGGCCGTCCGCCTCGTGACACGATGGCCTGGACGTTGGAGGAGTCTCTCGCTGCGGCTTGCAGTGCCGCGCCGGCTCCGGTGCTCGCGCCGAAGTAGCCGATCCTCAACTTCTCTGTCCCCGGTTCTTCTTTCAACCAGGCTTTTGCCGCTAAGAGCCGATCGGCCAGTAGATCGATATCAAACACATTCCGTCGATCCTCGGCCTCGCCCGGCATGAGTAGGTCAAGCAACAGGGTTGCGAGGCCGTTCTGTTGCAGATAGCGGGCGACGAAGTTGTTTCGGGGGCTTAATCGGCCACTGCCGCTACCGTGAGCAAAGATGATGACGCCGCTAGGGCTGGGTGGGATGCCGAGAATGCCTTCAAGAGCCAGTTTTCCGTAAACGATCTGGACATTGTGCTCGGGTCTAGTCATCATCGCTTGATCCTATCGTTCATATTTGAACTATTTTCGCAAGTGGCTAATAAGTTAGATTAAAATGATGAAAGTTTGGTGTCCGCTATGATTATTTTCTCTAGAAACGTACTTGCATGAAGACGGTTTTGACGAAAATTCCTTAGAAATCGATGTCGCGAGCTACGCTCAGCATATAAATGCGACAAGCTGTACAATAATGTACGTATAAGTAGTCTCCACAGAGACAATTTTAGGCAACTTGTATTCTAAGTATTTGATAATTATAAAACTGTAATGCTGGATCGCAACTTGCTCAACCCCCCAGGCATACGTCAACTTTCACCTGGGGAGGAAATAATCATGGGTTGTCCGAAATGCAAAGGCTTGATGATGTTGGAGCGCTTCTCGGATTTCTTTCTGGTGTTCTATGCTTGGAAGTGCGTCAATTGTGGTGCGATCATCGATCGGACGATCTCCAACAATCGCAAAAACAGTCTCGCTGCCAAAGCCGCGAAGGAAGTTGAAACCGCCGCTGCCTAACCGGTCGTCCGTTAGGCATTGGAGCTCCGGCACGGCACGTTCGGCATCGGCGAAATTGTGGGACTGTGCCGGCTGGAGTTCTTAGTGGAGTCCCAGCCACAACCGTTCATGGCCTGATCTCAGCAGGCCGCGCATCACATCGATTCCTTCCGTCGCCAGCGGCTTTTTCCAGCCGAAGATCATCGCGCTGCTTCTTAACTCGCTCATTCTTTGTCGCCACCCTCATGCCGGCTATCGGCCTGCGGATTTTTTCTTTGTCACGGCGCAGGGCGTCGGTCGGCTGAGCTCCGCCGGCAACAGAGTCTGGTTATCGACACAGGCCGTATCCAGTTGAGCTTGGGTCAGTCCGGTCGTTGAGGACAGGTTGGCTCCGTAGAAGTTCGTCTGACGGATGTCGGCCGCATCAAGGCGTGCGCCGCTGAGATCTGCCCCATTGAATGAGGCTCCATTCAGCTTGGCTTCCTGCAGATTGGCGTGGGTCAAATTGGCATGATTGAAATTGGCATCACTCAGGTCGGCGGCGACGAGATTGGCTGAGTCGAGTGTGGCTTCATTGAATTGTGCCCGAGGCAGAGACGCTTTGGGGGCATAGATCTCGTGCAGAGCGGCTTTGGTGAAGACGGCGTCGGCGCCGTGTGTGCCGATCATCACGGCGTGATGTAGATTCGTATCACGGAAATCAGCCTGGTCGATGAGGGCTTTGTAGAGGATGACCATGCGCAACTTGGAAGATTGCAGCGAAGCCTTAATGAGGCGCGCACCTTCCAGATTGGCGCCTTCGAGATCGGCTAGTGCGAGGCGGGTGCCCTCCAGATTCGCATGACGGAGATCCGCCCCGCGGAGGATGGCGTCACGAAGATCGGCGTGTCGAAGGTCGGTATCATCCAGGTAGGCGCTTTCCAGATCCGCTTCCATCATACGGGCATGATTCAAGCGAGCACCATCGAGCAGAGCCCCCTGCAAGTTGGTCTGAAACATTGTGGCTTTCGACATGTCGGTCCGGCGAAGATCCGCGCCCATCAAATCGGCTCCGGTTAAAACGGCCCCCTGAAGATTAGCTCCGTACAGGTAGCTGTCGACCAGTGTCGCATTTGTAAAGTCAGCCGACGAAAGATCGGCTCCCTCGAAATGGGCCCGTTCGAAAATGGAATCGTGCAATTGGGCGCCGGACAACGCGGCATTGTACAGTGCTGCTTCATCGCCGATCACACGGAGGAGATTCGCATGCGTCAGTTTGGCATGACGCAAATCCGCACCGACCAGATTGCTGTCTTCGAGGTTGGCTTTGGTAAGGTCGGCGCCGGCAAGGCTGGCTTGCGTCAGGATGCTTTGTCTGAGATTGGCCTGCCTGAGGTTGACGCCTTCCATACGGGCGCGTTCGAGATTGGCCCCCTCGAGGGCGGCCTGCCGTAAGTCGGCTCCACAGAAATCCGCCCGTTTATGCCCGGGGCTGTCCCGCTGTTCGAGCCATTCCTGGTGGGCGTGGAGTGTGTTGCGGATGGCGGCTGGAGACAAAGTGCTCTTCTTGTGTGGTTGCTCGCATCGCTGGACATGGCTTGGTGGAGGGGTTGTGGTTGCTGCCAGAATTGGGGTTGTGGCAATGGTGGATACGATAAATAGGAACAGTCCCTGACGTACTGCCGAATGAATCATCTCGGTCTCCTCTAGTGGTTCGTTCTAACAGTCAATTGTCAATGGAGGTATGTCACTTGCCTTGCTGAGAGAGCAGCCGCACATAGGCCAATACATCAATCATTTGCCCTTCGGTCAGGCTGCCGGTCCAGGCATGCATGGGACTGAAGACGATGCCGTGTTCGATCGTACGCAACAGTTCTTCATCGGATTTCAGAAAGGATCGAAACAGATGAAAGTTGGCCGGCGCAACTCTGAGCGATGCAGCGGTGGGGCCGTCTCCCCAGCCGGTCTGGCCGTGGCAGGATGCGCAGTGGTTCTGATATAGCGCCTTGCCTCTGGGCAGGTCGGCAGGAAGGTCCTGGGCGGCAACAGAGAGAGTACATAGTAGGAGACTGACACCGGCGGCGAATACGAGCGTTCGAGATGTCTTCGGCATCATCAACTCTTCTTGGTGGTGTGGGCAATGAATGAGGTGAATAGTTGTTGTAGCTTCTTACTGCCGCAGGATGGGCATTGCACTTCACCGCGTTCGTGTTCTTTCAGGGTCACCACGATCAATGACTCCTTGCCGCAGTCGAGACACTTATAATCATACATTGGCATATCAGCTATGGCTCCGCTAGTGGAAGACCAACAGCGGACGTTGCGCATGATGAAGGACGGCGTGCGCGACGCTGCCGAGCACCATCCGGCTCAGCCCGTGGCGACCGCGAGACCCCATCATCAGCAGATCGGCACTGATGGCTTTGGCCTCTTGAAGAATCGCTTCGACCGGAACGCCCAATGTTGATTTCGCATGCGTGCTATAGCCCATTTGTTTCAGATCTGCCGCCACGGAGTTGATGAAGGTCTCGGCGCTCCGGAGCGCCTGACCTTCCATTTCCCGCTCTGCCACGGCGTCGACCGGCCAGGGCGGCCTGGTCTGCGGGAGCACCGTGAGTGCTGTAATCGTAACCGCTTCCCGGAATGGATGTTGTCGGAGAAACAAGAGCGCTCGCTCGGCGTCTTGTGACCCTTGCAGCGGCAGCAGCACCTGCTTCAGGGATTTCACAAAGTTTGGCAGGATGAGAACGGCGCTCTTGGAAAAGGTGAGCACCCGATGGGAGACACTGCCGATCAGCCGTTCCTTGATCGGTCCAAGCCCGCGTGCTCCGACAAGAATGAGATCGATCTGATGCTGTTCTGCATACCCCACGATCCGATCGGCTGGTGAACCGATCTCCATGTGTTTGGTCACAGGACCGGAATCCGTCGGCAGGAGCGACACAATGCGATCCAGTAACCTTGCGCCATCTTCACGCATTGTGCGCTCGATGGTCGTATATAGTTCTTGGGCGACTTCCGGCACCATCATCGGATAGGCTGGTGACGGGATATCCAGGATATGCAGAATATGCAATTCCTCAGCGCGGGCCAGGTACTTTAGCGCACGGACCGCCTCATAGGATTGATCCGATCCATCTATGGCCAGCAGCGTTTTCATCGGCGACCTCTCTGTTGCTCAGTGACAGTCCGTTGGACAGAAGAAGAGGAGATACACGCCGACCGCCACACCCAGCACAATTGCTCCTACCAGAATCCAGTGTGTGCGTGTCATAAGCGTCTCCTCTTACTCGGTGGAGTCAGCAAGTCCAATGCCGTTCCGGCATTTCAGATCGCAGGGTAGGAGGGTGATGTGAAAGCACAAGGGACGAAAGGGTTTCTCTTTGAATGATGTCTTGAGTCCTTGTCTATCCCTCTTCACTGGGAGCGGCGTCTGTCGCCTTCTGCCCCAGGAGGGGGCGAGATACTGTAGCAGGCCTCCCCGATACGAGAGAAAGTAGTGAAGGCCCGGAGCTGTTGTCATGGACAGCGGCGAGCAAGCCGTTGTTTCTATGTGAGGTCAATCTCAGGACTGTGATTGTAATGCAGTGGCATTGGCCTTGCTGATAGGGCAAGAGAGATATGTTGAGTCGTGAGGTCGTCATGGTAGATAGGCCGTTCTCTTCCATTCTAGTGCCGGTGGATTTTTCGCCTTGCTCAGAAGAGGCCTTCCGGGTGGCCTGCGGGTTGGCGCGGCTGTGCGGCGCCGAGATTTTGGTGGCGCATGTGATCGACACGAGCGCACTTAGCACTTTTAATCGGATGGGATTGCTTGCGGTACCGTCTGATGCGACGGCCCAGAAGCGCCGCCTGCGGCATTTTGCCCGGTTGAATGTCCGCCGATTGCTCGATTCCGAGGCGGCAAAAGGGATTGAGATGAATCGGGTGGTCTTAGAGGGCGCGCCGTTTGTAGAGATTGCGAAGGCTGCCCGGGTCGAAAAGGTCGATCTCGTCGTCATGGGCAGCTATGGAGGCCGGTCGGGAAGTGTCGATAAGATTTTCTTTGGCAGTACGGCAGAAAAAGTGGTGCGGACGGCGGGCTGTCCGGTGCTGACGGTGCCGTTGCCGGTGAAGCCGCGATGATCACAACAATCTGCAATCAAGGAGGCAAGCCGCGATGATGACGCAGAGAGGACGGCTGGGGGGATGGGCGATTGTGTTGGGTGTGACCTGGGCTTTATGGAGTGGGACGGATCTTCCGCTCTGGTCGCAATCTGAACAGGTCGTGGACGTCACCATCAAGGATTTCAAGTTTGTGACGAAGCAAAGCACGCTCCGGCTCGGTGTGGCGACGGTGATCAGGATTAAGAACGAGGATGCGGAGCGCCACGATTTCGGTTCAACTATGTTTGAAGGGATTCCGACGCAGGTAGAGAAAGACGGGGTGATTGTCTATGGACGAGGGGTCGGGGGGGTCTTCCTTGATGCCAAGCGGGATGCGGCGGTGCGGTTCAATATGTCCCGCCCTGGCCGCCACGAATTCCGGTGCTCGATCCATCCGAATATGAACGGGGAGCTTCTTCTCTTGAACGTGGAGGCCGTGTGAGCGGAGAGACCGACAGACCACGCATTCTTCTGGCAACCGATTTCTCTAAATGGGCCCTGCGGGCGGAGGAATACGCTTGTTGTTTGGCCGCCACATGGCGGGCCACGCTGACTGTGCTTACGGTGCTGGAGTTCCCGCCCGGCATGAATCCGGAGTATCCCGTCAACCAGGTCTATCTCGGCGAGCTCATGAAGGCAGGAGCGAAGCAGTTGGTGGATTTGAAGGCGCGGGCATCGGCTCGCGGGATTTCCCTGCATACACGTATTGCCACAGGAATTCCTTGTGAGGAGGTGTTGGCGGCCGTGAAAGCAGAGGATTCAGACCTTGTGGTTGTCGGGACGAAAGGCAAGTCCGGGCTGGCGCATGTGCTGCTCGGAAGCACGGCAGAGCGAGTTATTCGCACCGCGCCTTGTCCGGTGCTCACCGTGCGTATGGACCCTGATGAGGTGTCTTCAGGGGAGGCGGGGGCGTGCGGGGGAATCAGCCTCAATCGAATTCTGGTCCCGATCGATTTCTCAGATTGTTCCCTCGAAGCCGTGGAGTATGCCGCACTGATGGCTCAACGGCATAGCGCGTCTCTGACGCTGCTGCATGTGCTGGAGCCCGTCTCCTACGGATTGGACTTCACGCTCTTGCATAGCGCGAAGCGGGAGGAGATGCGGGAGCGGTTGACGGCCCGCTTGGGTGAAATGACGCGGGCGCTGGTTGAGGCCAAGATTCAAGCCGATTCGCAGGTGCGAGGGGGGACTCCGTTTGAGTCGATCCTCGACAGTGCCAGAACGATTCCGGCTGATTTGATCGTCATGGGGACGCATGGGCGTCGAGGGGTGTCTCATGCGTTGAGCGGGAGTGTGGCGGAAGCGGTCTTGCGCCAGTCTCGTTGTCCGGTGCTCACGGTACGCAGCCCAAAATTTGGGGCGGGGCACCGCCGGGTGTTGCTCGGAATGTCCACATAAGTGTTCAGTCTTTCACCAGGGGGGCTATTATGGCGACCGTGATCCGAAAGCGAAAGAATCCATCGGCCAGCCGACCGTCCCGCGCGGCCAATCCGATCGAATTGCCCGATGGCATGAGGGATCGTATCGCCGCGAAGGCTTACGAATTGTGGAATCAGCGTGGTCGCCGGGAAGGACGGGATCTTGAAGACTGGCTTGATGCGGAAACGATCGTGATGGAAGAGATTCATGAAGCTCGCGAATGAATCAACGGCCGGTGTGTGGGCGCCGTTGCCGCCGGGATTGGATGGTCTGGTCGCTCGACTGGAGGCGCTGTCCCTTGGACCGATGTTTGCGGCAGAGCGGGATCGTGCCTTGCGCCAGGCCTTACGCCCATATTTTGAGTTTGCCGGGAATGCCCCGCTTCCACCGTTTGCTCAGGAAGCCGACCTCGCAACGCTCACGATCTATGCGGACTACTATCCCCAGGATGGGCAGCTGAGCCTGATCGAGCAGTTGCGCGATGTGGTGACCGAGCATATTCCTGAGGAAGAGCGGGCTTGGATGGACCCGCTCAAACATTCCTATATGGATCTGGTCGAGATCCTGCAGGCCAGCGAAGCCACGGAGAAGTGGACCTGCCGGTCTTTGGGAAACGGCCGTCTCTATCAGGCTCAAGGCGGTGACTTTATTCGTGGGCTTCAGTCCGGTCAGGTGCTGCTGACGCGATTCGTGCAACAACCCGGTGATCCTGAAACAAACGAGGTTGTGCTCGCCGGGAGCGCGTTGCTGCTTTCTCCTGAAGAAGGTAAGACCTTGTACGACGCCGTCTGTGCGTTACGGCGCCAACGGGAAGTCAATGCCGGGTCGTTCGAGCTCGGGGACTGGCATGAGTTTGCCAAGCGATTCGGACATGAGTTGCTCTGGGTCTATTCCCAGATGCGCCTGAGAGCGCTGTTCAAGGTCGTGGCTGGAATCCAATACTGCAATTCCGATGGGCAGCCGTATTTGTACTCGTTCGCGCTCTACGAACATCGGGAATTCAAGTTTCTTCGTGAGACCCTGGCCGGGATGAATGGTCTGGAGGCCGATCCGGCGACTATTGATGTGCGGGGTGGGTCGAGCGTGAGCGTGCGGTGGGTCCAGCGAAAATCGGCTGAGGCGGGCAAGCCGGCGGTCGTCACTCGGCTCACCTTGACGCCCACTCAACTATGGATGGAAACCGACTCGCGTGAACGGCTGGATGCTCTGAAACACCAGCTGGCCTCGGCCTTAGGTTTTTCGCTACATTTCCGGGGAGAAGCGACCGTTCCTCCGCCACACCTGTTGAGTGAGGAAGAACTTGATGCCGAGCAGCCGGTGCGAGTCGTCGTGACCCCGGAGCAGGATACGGCGTTGTTGCAGGCATTTCTGGAACGCGCCTATCTGGATTGGACCGACCGGGAGGCGCCGGTACTGGGCGGCAAAACGCCGCGCCATGCCGCCACGACGCCGGCCGGCCGTGAACAGGTCGCCCGGTTGCTGGATGAGATGGAACGCCACGATCTAGGCTGGTCTCGTATCGGCCGGTCGGCATTTGACTATAACGTGCTGCGTGGGCATGTTGGGGTCGATGAGGTACGCCGTGAAGACGCTCCCGCCGAACGATCTCGTTGATCTCCTGACCCGTGCTCGGCCCGCAGAGGGCGCGCCCCCGAACATCCTTCGCGTGCTCCATGCGATCCACGATGTGTGCGGATCCATCGATCCAGGATTCATCCCGGCTATCGCGCAGTCGCAAGGGGTTACCGACGCTGATGTAGCCGGTGTGCTGTCCTACTATCCTTCGCTGAATACTCAGCCGGCCGGGAGACATCGCATTCAGGTGTGCCTGGGTGAGTCCTGCCTCGCAAATCGCTGTGATCTGGTCGTAGCGGCCATTCGATCGCAGCTGGGCATCGACCTCGACCAGACGACGTCCGATGGCCGGTTCATGCTAGAGCCGGTGTCTTGTGTCGGCAATTGTGCTGTGTCGCCGAGCGTACGAATAGACGGCGAGTTGCACGGGCGTGTCCGGCCAAGCGATATCGCCGGGTTTTTGGATCGATATCGATGAGCCGCGTCAGGCTGTATCTTTCCAACGATACCTCATCATGTGCGGCCGGGGCGGAGCGTCTCGCTGAGGCTTGGCGGCAACGGTCCGAAGTAGAGCTTATACGGACTTCTTCCCGCGGCGCGTTCTTTCTTGAGCCGATGGTTGAGCGTGATAGTCCTGATGGGCGCCTGGCTTGGTGCCATGTGACCGCCGATGATCTCCCTAAGATTCTTGCAGGAGACGGTGGTCTTCCGATTTCCACAATCCCATTTCTCTCCAAACAGACCAGACATACCTTTGCCACTTTCGGGGTAACCGAGCCCTTGTCGCCGGAAGCCTATCAGGCGCACGGCGGTCTTGCCGGTCTCCGTACGGCCCAACAGTTGAGCTCTTCAGCGATTATCCGGGAGATCAAGACGTCCCGATTGCGTGGACGGGGTGGGGCTGCCTTTCCCGTCTGGAAAAAATGGGACGTCGCTGCGACGACAACGGCCGATCGCAAGTATGTGGTCGCCAATGCCGATGAGGGCGATGCGGGAACCTACTGTGATCGGATGATCATGGAGGGCGATCCGTTCCGCCTGATCGAAGGCATGCTGATTTGCGGGCGGGCCATTGGCGCGCAGGCCGGCTACGTTTACTGTCGTCAGGAGTACCCAAAAGCCACAGCCTGCCTGCATGACGCGATTCGGGCTGCGGACGCAGCCGGGTGGCTGGAATTCGACGGGCGACGATTCTCCATCGAGGTGGTGTCGGGCGCGGGCTCGTACGTATGTGGTGAAGAAACGGCCTTATTGGAATCGCTTGAAGGGCGGCGCGGAGTCGTTCGTGCGCGGCCGCCGCATCCGGCGCAGTCCGGCCTCTACGGCCAGCCGACGATTGTCAGTAATGTCCTCACCTTTGCGACCATTCCCAACATCCTTGCGCGGGGCGGATCCTGGCATGCCTCGATGGGAACAGAGGGTTCGCGTGGCACCGCCGTTCTTCAACTGGGCGGACGAGTGAAGCAGCCGGGGCTCATTGAGGTGCCATTCGGTCTCACGCTCCGCGAAGTGCTCGATCAATTCGGGCAGGGCATGGCGGATGGCGCGCGACTGAAGGCTGTGCAAGTCGGAGGACCGCTCGGCAGTCTGTTCACGGATGCGCAGTTGGATATTCCGATCTGTTTCGACGCGTTTGCCCAGGCGGATGCGATTCTCGGGCATGGCGGTATTGTGGTGTTTGACCACGAGACCGATATGCTGGAACTTTCGCGGCATCTGATGGCCTTTGTGGCGGATGAATCCTGCGGAAAATGCGTGCCTTGCCGCATCGGGTCCGTGCGGGCACGCGAGATCCTTGAAACGGTTCAAGCGGGACAGGCGACAGAAGCGGACCTCTCGCTGCTAGCAGAGTTGGGCGACACGATGAAGCTCACTAGCCTCTGTGGGCTGGGTGGAAGGGCTCCCTATCCGGTGCTGTCAGCCCTGGAGCGATTTCCTGTGGAGTTTCGAAGCCGGTTGCGATCATGAGCGAATCCATGCTGATTACCATCGATGGGCGGACGGTGACGGCCTGTGAGGGCGATACCGTGTTCGCGGCTGCCAAGCGGGCGGGACTGACGATCCCCGGCCTCTGCACCTCCGAACATCTCGCGCCTTTCGGGTCGTGCCGGCTCTGTGTCTGCGAAGTGGATGGACAGAAAGGTACGCCGGCGTCCTGCACGACGCCGGTACAGGCAGGGATGGTGGTTCGCACGCGGACTGCGCAATTGGATCATCTGCGGCGGAACGTGACGGAACTTTTATTGTCCGAGCAGCCGACAGATGGGACGCTGCCCGTCGCGCTTCAGGAGTTGGCGCGGTCGGTGGGGCTCGACCGTGTCCGGTATCGTCAGCCGGCTGGTCGAGCGCAAGTACGGGACAGCTCGAATCCGTTTTTTACCTTCGATAATGCCATCTGTATTTCCTGCGCGCGCTGCGTGCGGGCCTGCGGCGAAATTCAAGGGACGTTCGCCCTCACGATGGTCGGGCGAGGATTCGGCTCCAGGCCGATGGCCGGCGCGGGTTTCTACGGCGAGGCTTCCACGGCGTTTGCCACCTCGAATTGTGTGTCCTGCGGGGCCTGCGTGAAGGAATGTCCGACCGGTGCATTGCTAGAGAAGTCAGTTCAGCAGCAAGGACAACCGACGCAGATGGTCCGCACAACCTGCGCCTATTGCGGTGTGGGGTGCACGTTCGACGCCGGTCTTCGGGACGGGCGAGTGGTGACAATGGTGCCGGTCGATGACGGTCCCTCCAATCACGGCCATGCCTGTATGAAGGGGCGATTCGGCTGGACCTATATCTATGCGGAAGACCGGCTAAAGACGCCGATGCTGCGCACCGGGAGCACGTGGCAGGCGATTTCCTGGGGTGCGGCGCTTGACCGCCTGGCCTATGAGTTCACCAGAATCAAGACGGAGTTCAGCCCGGATGCGCTGGCGGTCATTTCTTCCAGCCGGGGGACGAACGAGGAGAATTATCTCTTCGGGAAATTCATCCGCTGTGTGATGGGGACCAATCATATCGACAACTGTGCGCGGGTCTGCCACAGCGCGACGGTCACCGGCATGATGGAGACGCTTGGTACGTCGGCCGCCACCAACTCGATCCAGGATCTTGATCAGGCCAAGCTCATCATGGTGGTGGGCGCCAACCCGACCGAATCACATCCGGTCGTTGGCGCAAGGATCAAGCAGGCTCACCGGCGGGGTGTTCCGCTCATTGTGATCGATCCCCGTAAGACAGAACTGGCTAGGCTGGCGACGCTGCATCTGCCGCTCAAGCCTGGAACGAATGTCGCCCTTCTGAACGGCATCGGTCATGTCATTGCGAAAGAGGGCTTGCTCGACCGGCTATTCATCGACAGCCGAACCGAGGCGGTGGACGATTGGCTGAAGGCCGTCGAGCTTTGTACTCCGGAATGGGCGGAGCAGATCACGGGTGTGCCGGCCGATCTGGTTCGCGAGGCGGCAAGGCGGTATGCCACGAGCGGCGGGTCATTGTGCGTGCACGGCCTGGGTGTCACGGAACATCGCTGGGGCAGCCACGGTGTGATGGCGCTGGTGGATCTGGCGCTGGCAACCGGCAACTTGGGCAAACCGGGCACGGGTATCAATCCGCTTCGCGGCCAGAATAATGTGCAAGGCGCGTCCGATGTCGGTTGTCTGCCCACATTTTTCACCGGGTATCAGGCCTTGAATGATCCGGCCGTCGGCTCGTTGCATCAAGTCGTGACAGGTCGTCCCTTGCCGACGAAACGGGGTATGAAGACGCCCGATATGTGGGACGCGGCGTTGGCTGGTCGGCTGAAAGGTTTGTGGATCATCGGGTATGACGTGGCGCAGACCGATCCCAATCTCACGAAAGTCCATGAAGCACTGCAACGGCTGGAATTCCTCGTGGTGCAGGATTTGTTCATGAGTGAGACGGCGAAGATGGCGCATCTCGTATTGCCGGGCGCGGCTTTTATGGAGAAGGATGGAACGTTCACGAATCTGGAGCGACGGATCCAGCGCATTCGGAAGGCCGTTGATCCGCCTCAAGGAGTTCTGCCGGATTGGCAGGTCGTCTGCGAGGTGTCGACCCGCATGGGCTATCCGATGAACTATCGCCACCCGTCAGAAATTATGGATGAGATCGCGCAGCTGACGCCGATGTTCGCCGGGGTGTCATACGACCGGCTGGAGGCACCGTCAGGTCTGCAATGGCCTGTGCCGGCGCGAGAACATGCGGGGACTGCGCTCATGCATCGCGACCGGTTCCCGAAAGGAAAGGCGCATTTTGTCGGGGTAGATTATCTTCCTCCCGGCGAGTCGCCGACGGAGGACTATCCCTTTACCCTCGTCACCGGCCGGATCCTGCAGCATTACAATTGCGGGGCGCAGACGAGGCGGACGGATATTCTTGAGGTGGTGGATGTCGATGCGCTGGAGATGCATCCGGAGGATGCGGCCAGGCTGGGGTTTGCAGCGGGTGATCTGGCTCGGCTTGTCAGTCCGAGAGGGCAGGCGATTCTGCCTGTGGTGTTCAGTGAGCGTGTGCAGCCCGGACAACTCTTTACCAGCTTTCATTTTCCTGCGAGTGACGTGAATTCGCTGCTCTCATCAAGTTCAGACGACCAGTCTCGTTGTCCCGAGTATAAGGTGTCGGTCGTGCGGGTCGAGCCTATTGATCGGGAAGAATTGGATGCCGATGATGAGCGGGAACTGGAAGCTGTCCACGTACGATTGATCACGTGAGTGTGCGACGTCTACGCCGGCTATACGCTCCTGCGGAGGTCGTGATGTGGGCCTCGTAGCCTTGGTCTATGGGGTTCGTGTATTGTCTGCACGGCGAACAGGAAACGGAACCCTCTCATTGAACTGAGGGGGTGTTGCGGGGCTAGACGGACCAGATGATCTATACGATTACGCTTAATCCGGCACTGGATCATTTTCTCGATGTTGACGATCTGCGCGTGGACGATGCCAACCGAGTCAAAGGGGAGTGCCTCTATGCCGGCGGGAAGGGGATCGATGTGTCGCGGGCGATTCGACAGCTCGGCGGTGACAGTATGGCGCTGGGATTTATCGGCGGCCACACCGGTCAGGTCATGATCGAGTTGCTGAAAGCGGAGGGAGTGACCTGTTACTTCACCCCCATTGCGCAGGATACGCGGCGTAATATCATCGTGACCACCGCGCGGCGGCGGTCCCAGACTATGCTCAATTCGCGCGGGCCGATGGTGACGAAGGCAGAATGGGCCGC
>JACOEJ010000126.1 GCA_024998645.1 Nitrospira sp. | reverse complement strand
CTGGCGATGGGCGGGCAATGAATTGATGCTCAGCGCAGTGAAACAAGAGGAGTAGACGATACGTGGATCTGTCGATCGCCGTCATCAGCTACAACACCCGCGACCTGCTTCTGGCCTGCCTGCAATCGGTCAGGGACAGGACGACGGATGTGGACTATGAAGTGATTGTAGTGGATAACGCTTCACACGACGGGAGTGTGGACGCGGTGCGGGCTCGATTTCCTCACGTCACGGTGATTGCCAATGCCGGGAATGACGGATTTTCCAAGGCCTGCAACCAGGCGGCGGCCGTCAGCTCAGGACGATATCTTTTGTTGCTGAACAGCGACACGGTGATGCAGCGGCACACGCTTCGTACGATGGTGACCTGTCTGGATCAGCATCTGGACATCGGAGCTGTGAGTTGTCTGCAACGTGACGAGCAGGGACGGGTATTGCAGTCCTGTTTCCCCTTTCCTTCGATTCGCGACCACGTGCGCTATGCAGAGGCGCTGCCCACGGTCGTCAGGCGCCTGGTCGGGACCATGTCGCCAATGGACTTCACTCAGTCGCAGGATGTCGATTGGGCCAACGGCGCCTGTCTCATGATCCGCAAAGCGGTATTCGACCGGCTGGGCGGATTGGATGAACGGTTCTTCATGTATTTCGAAGATGTCGATCTCTGCCGTCGCGTTCAGCAGCTGGGCTATCGTGTCAGGCATGTGGCGGAGGGTGAGGTGGTGCATCTGCTCGGACGGAGTAGCCGCACGAACCGCAGTGGTCTCAATAAGCAATGGGAGCTCAGTCGCATCCGCTATGTTGAAAAGCACTTTGCGCAACCCCGGCGGTTTCTCATGAAGAGCTGGATCGCCCTGGGAGTGTTACGCAAGTTGATCGTGACCGCCTGCTCGCATGCTTCCGATCGGAGGCAGCAGATTCAGACGATGTGGACGACCTTGCGACGAGTCTGCTTGGGGCACGACGAAACTGATCACACGCACTTGTGTTCGGCTGGTTTGCGAGGATAATGAGCGATGCCACAGACCATGAGCCAACGTGAACAGTATGATCTCGAGTGGAACGGCTGGAAGGCTGCCGCCGGCGCATTCGAGGGAGTCCTGCGGTACGGCCAGATCAGCCGGAGGGTGGCCGAGCTTGCGCCTGATCGCATGCTGGATGTGGGTTGCGGCGATGGCCGGCTGGCCAGGGAAATTAAACAGGTATTGCCTCGTGTCGTTGTGCACGGGTGTGATCTGTCCGTCGCGGCGCTCAATCGTGCCGAAGGGTTGGATCATCGCTATGCGGTTGATCTCAATGCCGATCATCTGCCGGCGGCGGACGGCAGTCTCGATCTGGTGGTCGCCAGCGAGGTGATCGAGCATGTGATTGAACCGGGGCGGGCAATCGCGGAATTTCATCGAGTCCTCCGGCCTGGCGGCCATGTCTTGATCACGGTGCCGAATGTCGCCTTCTGGCGCTTTCGCCTGGAGGCTCTGCGGGGAGGCGTGCCGTCTGTGACGGCGGATACGCGCCATCTCCACTCCTTCAATGCGGCCTTGCTGAACGCGCTCGTGGCTCGTGAAGGATTTGAGATTGTGACTGTGACAGGATTGCGCCAGCGCTATGAATCCTTGGCAGCTTTGGGCTTTACCTGGCTGTGTGACACGTTGCTTTTGATCGGCCGGAGATCCTGAGGAATGAGTTACCAATTGACCAGATCAGGATTCGATTGCGTGATGCAGGAGTTTCGTCCCTCACGCTATGAAGTGTTCGGAAGCGAGGATCCTCGGTTTACCACGCCGATGCACCATGCGCTGAAATGCCGGGATCGGTTGTACGTCGCGTTGCGGAGCGGACTTCGCTGGCTGCCGCAGGGACCGCAGGCCGTCGTGGATTTCGGCCCGTATCCCGGAAGCCTGTTGAGGCTGTTACGACTGACCGGACCGACGAGATCGGCCCGGCTTGTGGGGGCCGGCCTCATGGCCAGTCCGGAATTCGTGGAATTGATGAAGCAGGATGTGGATGTGGACATTCTGACGGTAAATCTGGACCCGGCTGCCAAACAGTTTGAGTTGAAGGGCTATCCGACCGCCGTGCCGATGGGAGAAGGGGCTGCGCGGCTGGTGTTCGCGCTGGAGATCATTGAACACCTGACGTCGCCCTTTCACTTATTGGCGGAGGCTTATCGTATTCTCCAGCCGGGGGGCTGCATCGTGATCACGACGCCGAATGTGACGCGTATCGGCAACGTGATGAAGCTTTTGGCCGGCCGGACGCTCAATGATCGCCTGGCTCCTCCCGGCTATGACAATCCGAACGATGAATGGCGTCCTCATGCCCGCGAATATGCGATGCATGAGCTGGCTGACATGCTCAGGAGCTCCGGATTTGAGATTGCCGAATCACGCCATTTTCTGGGTGAAGATACGCAGGATTGCCGGCAGACATCGCAACAGCAGGCGATCAATTGGGCCAAGTGGCCGTTCTATGCGGTCCCGCATTTGCGAGGGAGTCTTTTGATCGTGGGGCGGAAGCGATGAATCCGATCGTGGTCGCAGAACTGGCCGGGTCGGCCTCCTATGGCGGCGGTGAGCGTTATCTGGAATTGCTCTGCGAGCATCTCGATCCGTCGCGCTTCAGGCCGATTCTGATTTGTCCGGAGCCGGGCTCGTTCGTCGGTCGCATGCAGACTCGAGGTGTGGATGTGCGGGTGGTGCATTTGGAGCCTCTCTTGAACCCCTTTGCCCTTATGCGGTTAGTGCACGTGCTCTCTCAAGAGAACGTGACCATTCTGCAAACTCATGGCGCGCGGGCGAATTTTTATGGGCGCGTGGCGGGGTGGCTGGCGGGGGTACCGGTGGTGATCTCCACGGTCCATAATTCGATCGCCGACTATGGGGTAAGCCGATTGAAACGCTGGATTTATTCCACCGCACTCCGGGCGACCAGGCCGTGGGCAACGCGGATTATCTGTGTGTCTGACGCTGTCCGGCGCGATGTGATCCAGGACGATCCGGCGGCTGCCGGTCTGGCGGAGACGGTCCACAATGGGGTCGCCCGACTGTCGTTTCAGAAACCGGTCGATCGAACCAGGGTGCGACGTGAGTTCGGTCTCACCGATGGTCCCCTGCTGGTCACGGTGGCTCGGCTGACCCAGCCCAAAGGACATTGTGACTTGATTGAAGCGCTGGCTCTGCTGCGGAATCAATGGCCGCAACTGCAATGTGTGTGCGTGGGTGACGGTGAATTGAGGCAGCCGCTGGAGAAGTTGGCCGCTGCCCGGGGCCTATCGTCAATGTGTCGGTTTGTCGGATCCCGGGACGATGTGATGGATTTCTATGCAGCGGCGGATGTGGTCGTGCTGCCCTCGCATTCTGAGGGATTCCCGTTTGTCATTCTCGAAGCGCTGGCCATGGGAAAACCGGTGATCGCGACCAGCGTGAACGGTGTGCCTGAAGTGATCGAACATATGAAGACCGGTCTGCTGGTGAAGGCCCGCGATGTCGCAGGGCTGGCCGGTGCGATTCAATCGCTGTTGGAACAGCCCGAGCGAGCGGTGCAATTGGGAAGTGCCGGGCGTGTTGCGGTGCAGGCGCAATTTACGGTCGAACGGATGGTCGAGAAGACGGTGGCGGTCTTTGATGCGGCGCTACGGACAGAAGGATTCGCCGCGCCCTCATGGAACAGGAAGGTCGCATGAGCCTCGCGACGCCGCTTGAGATGGAAACCGTTGCATGCCCCTGCGGGGGAAGCGGAAGTCCGTCCGAGGTCTTTCATACGTCGACGAGACGGTATGTGGCTTGTCCGATGTGCGGGCTGGTCTTCCTGAGTCCTCGTCCCTCTTCCACCAGGGTAGAGGAATATTATCGGGAGAGTTATGACGGGTCCTATGGCGCGGCGGAAAGTTCCGCCGATCGCCAGCCGGTGTTTGCCAGTGTCCTGGCGCATCTGTCGGATTGGCGAAGACCACCTGGACGGCTGCTAGATATCGGCTGCGGAGATGGGGCGTTCATGATGCTCTGTCGGGAAGCCGGGTGGACCTGCGCCGGCGTCGAAGTGTCTCAAGGGGCAGCCGCGCGAGCCAGAGCGAAGGGCTGTACGGTCTTTTCGCCGGCGGAGCTCGGCCAATCGACCGTCGGCCAGTTTGATGTGGTGACGCTGGTGAATGTTCTGGAGACGGTGACGGATCCGGCGGCGATCGTCAGAGCCATGGCACTCCAGGTAAAACCTCAAGGGATTATTGCAATTCGTGTATCGAACGGACTGTTTCATCAGCGAATGAGATCGCCTGTTCGCTGGTGCGGATCCCAGTATGACCAGGCTTTTCACTTATTCAGTTATTCGCCGAACGCCCTGCGGACGCTCGTGGAGACCAGCGGCTTTGAGGTGATTTCCTTGCGCAATTCTGCTCCGAGCCTGGGACCGGTCACCAGCGCCAATTCCTGGGGGCGCCGATTGAAATGGAGACTGGCCGGTAGCGGGCTGTCGATAGTGGCCGCGCTGGCCTATTGGTTGAGTGCCGGCCGTCTGGTCTGGGCACCGTCGTTTGAACTGATCGCCCGGCGGAAGGATGGAATTTTGTGAGCGCGATCAGCTGGCAGAGCCGCCGTCGATGGAAGCGGCGGATCGGGTTTTGGGGCAGCGTGTTGATCGTGTGTCTGTTGGGCGCAGTGGCGGCGCTCGGCGTGCGTGCGCTGTTGACGTCAGTCGGGTCGGCCAAACATACGCGGTATGAACCGGTCGATGTTCCGCCGCAGACCATCTCTCCCCGGCATGAACGGGAGCGGGAAGAACTGGAGCGGCGTGAGCGGACGGTGACCGAAGGGAAAGACAAGTAACCAGATGTGTGGAATCTGCGGCATCATCGG
>JACOEJ010000021.1:39998-42087 GCA_024998645.1 Nitrospira sp. | reverse complement strand
CTGCGTCAGATAGGTTTGCTGCATCTGTTCTGCCAATCGTTGAGGGGTATACAGCAAAGGGCCTGACGGTGCGTGAGGTGGCAGAGGAGCTGAACAAGCGAGGCGTGACAACCTTGCGGGGTGGTGCGTGGCACGGCTCAACCGTGGTAAAGCTCAGGAAGAGAGCGAAAGGCCTTTAGCGTGTAGCCGCATCCGGTTCCAATTCGCTTAGGATGGGGGCTGCTTCGGTATGTGCAAAAGGCGGGGGTAGAGGGGGAGACAAAGTGTCAAATTGCCCTATCTATCACCTCTCGCATTTTTGCCTCTGAATTATCCCCCATCTTCGTGCCTCGTAAGCGGACAAAGGCAGTGAGTTGGTGAAGAAGGCGAGGAATAGAGCAGCGGAGGATTGTCTGTTATGGACTGCTAGTTGAAGATAGAAATTATTTGAAGTCCGCTTCTTCTCCTTGGCGCACTACAAAAGTGGTTTCGAAAGTGAGCGTATCATCAGCAAAAAGTCTGAAGGTGTAGGTGCCGGGTTTAGTGAACCTTGGGGCTCCCACAGCTAGCGCGAAACTATGCCTAGCATTTGGTTTCTGTTCATTTGCTTTCCAGTGAAGCCCCTTGAACGCGGCAATTTCCTTCTCGTCTTCCCCAAGTATCTGAGCTGATATGGTATGTTTTCCTGTTCCTCCAGCTTTTGCTGTTAGGAGAAAACACAGCCGCTCAATAGGAGCGTTAAGGTTACGAACTAAGATTTCTACGTCTGGGGCGATGCCGTAGAACCCAATAAGAGTTCCAAGCCCTCCCCGCTCTAGTCTTACATCCTCGCAAATTAGGCAATGTTGGATTTCGGGAAATGCCACGGCCCTATACCACCCGTTGAAGTATCAAGCCAGACATCGAATTTCTAGCAGTTTGATCAACTCGGAAAGAATTCGGAATGATCAAACCTGTCCTGCTAAATATATAAACAGCATCCCCTGCAGCGGTAGTATTTTTGAAATCATCTTGAAGTAAAACAATCGTCCGTACTTCTCTCACTGCGCTAGAATCAAAACGCTGCCAAGCTATAAGTGCAGTAACGCACCCTCCTCCGAGAAGAAGCGTGAGTAGGAACAAATTATCAAAGCCTAAGAGCGTTAGCCACGCATACACTAAACCCCAGGGAGCAAAGGACAAGCCCACAACAAAATACTGCAGGCTTAGCCTACCTACTTCACGCAACCAGGATGCCAAGTTTTGATCCATTTCTTTCTCTGTGCTTCCAAAGAATGCATCCCGTTTGGAATGCAAGCCAAAGGACAAGTCCAATTAGAATAAAACCGTCCACCTTATGCAGAATATGTTTTAGAGGTTCATCGTATACTAATTCGTCGACCAGTGCACCAAACGCCCAAAAGAACACAAGACCTGGAATTATCCCAGAAGCGTGCTTCGAAAGGGCTTTAATAGTCTCAAAATCTATCCACTCTGACCATTCCATAAGTCAATCTAGCACGCTAACCAGAAATCCTACAATGGAGCAGTCACTCCAAGCCAGCTACATAATTGACCGCTCATTTTGCCACCCATGCGCTATGAAGTCTGCTACACTGTACATCGCTATTCATTCATTTATATCAATCGCTTCTACAGCGTAGACAACGGTCTAGATGTTCCGGTCCGCTCCCGTTGGGGACACCATCGACTACGGAGCAGCCTTCTTGAGCAGAATACAGGGGGGCGAGCGTCTCAGGTAAGAGCGGCAGATAGCTGCCGGTTCCGGTCACACGATACTCCTTCCGGTCCCTTTCTCGAACAGCCCCACAAAGCAACGGATGTTCCATCAGGGCTCGCAGTAGTCGCCTGGCCGAAGTGACTTGCCGGTCCACAAGGCATCTGAGGTCCGGGAATCGCGCTTTCAGCTCCCGTTTAAGCCTGGTTTCATCGAGAGAGCCACCTGATCTGCCACCGCCAGCTGATCAAGTTTTCCCGGCGGGTCTCTTCTTCATTCAAGTGCTCGACAATGTTGTATTAGGTGCTAAAGCTGAAGCTGGGGCACGTCCCTGCGTGCTAGAACGGTCAGCCTCTTTGCAGAATATCGATTTATGCACTTTGCGTCGAACTC
>JACOEJ010000021.1:17776-39898 GCA_024998645.1 Nitrospira sp. | reverse complement strand
CTAGAACGGTCAGCCTCTTTGCAGAATATCGATTTATGCACTTTGCGTCGAACTCGAGTTGCCAGAACACCACCCCCGAGCCCTGCCACTGAAACTTATAAAGCGACCTATGGCTCGCACTAAATCATTGGGGGCATCTTATGTAGATTCCACTGACGAGTAAAAACAAGCAGCTGTATCTAAAAGTTTAGAAGAAAGGGTAAGTGTCGTAGCGGCTTTATGCCTTTGTGAGCCTTGTTATTCACCGTTCCCGCAACTGGGTGTCCTCGCGGCGAGGACCGCCAAGCAGTCTCCAATCACAGGAAGAGTATGACTGCCGCCCTGCAATCTGCTACTTGCGCATTTGCAGACTTGGTGAGACTTCCTCAGCTAGAAACCGTTAGTCACCTATCCGTTGAGGATGGATCAAAAACCGTAATAAGTTGTGGGCCAATTATAGTGGTAAAGCCAGTTAATTCATCACCCTATGTCGATGGTTCAAAAACAACTGCTTTTGGATTCGATTTTGTGTCTGCCGCTTCTGGGCCAATCCCTGAGCTGGGGCGTTGCAGTGGCATTGATTAGCACGACTGGTGAATGCGAATGACCGCCGCGGAAGAGCGTTGAAGCTGTCGCGTGCGGGTACAGCTTCGCAGGTGTGGTCCATGCTCCGCAAGCCATTGGCATGTCTGATCAGGTGCCCTGATATCATCCCATGCTAGGACCTGCGCCGCTCGAAATAGAGTTTTAATGACGGACTCTATTCCTCTTATGGTGGGTGGTATACGAAATTCCGCCAAGCTAGTCTAGAGATGATGATTTTGCATTTCAGCCCCTTGGGGATAAGCGAAAACTTTAGACTACTGCGCGGCTGTTAAATTGATTCTTAAAAGCGATGAGCCGGGTAGGAAGTGTGTGACATGAGTGGTTATCAGATTTCATAAATTTGTCGTTCCGCTAGAAATCAGGTGCAGATAATCAAAGCTAGCGTGAATGCCTGTCTTCCATCGGCGGTTAGTTTAACAATTT
The DNA here is from genome assembly GCA_024998645.1 of Nitrospira sp. GTDB lineage: Bacteria > Nitrospirota > Nitrospiria > Nitrospirales > Nitrospiraceae > Nitrospira_D. The sequence goes on along the minus strand of JACOEJ010000021.1, from coordinate 38,890 downwards.
GAGATACTTCATGATTGATGGTTCAAAAGCACTTGGTTCGGACATAGCGATCACGGAACGTGAGCGCCTAGACGGCACTTTGTCGACTGAGAATCACAGGCTGGCGACATTGCTGCTTCGCACTCGAGGTTACGTGGGTCTGCGCAATGCGTTGCCAATTGAATTTGTCGCGAGGTTACGACTCGCATTTTCAGATGTCTTGCAGGAGTGTCTGCGTCGGAGAGATTCCTCGAACATAACGCCACGAGAGGTTGAAGGTGCTGTCTTTTGGGAACGAAAATATCGACTGCGGATTTTCCCAAAGCTTGTCGCACCATTTAGCGATCCGATTCTCATTGCCAATTCATTCGTTTCTCCGATTCTTGAAACGCTTTTAGGACATGATTATTGCTGCAAATTCGTATCTTCCGATACTTGCATGAAGGGGGCAATCCTACAGTCGCCGCATCGGGATATCGAATTTTACAACGGTCAGCCTCCACAAGGGTATTTTGTGAATGTTCCGCTCATGGAGTGCGGTCTTCATAACGGCCCATTGGAGGTTTGGCCTGGAGGAAGTCATCTCTGGGACGCTCAATTATTCGAGCGCTATCAGATGGCCCCTTTTGTGCAGGATGATCGCAATGGACCGATCGAAGACTTTGTTGAAAGGTTCAATTCGGAAAAAGTTGTGCTTTCCCCTGGGACCATCTTGGTGAGAGATCCTGGAATGTGGCATCGAGGCACCCCTAATCCAACTGAGGAGCCCCGAACGATGCTTACTATGGGTATGTTCCGGCGCTCCTACTCCTTTGATTACGGGGACCCTTTTTATAATCTAAACAAAGATTCCTTCAACGCACTTGATCAGCGAGTCAAAAAGCGTTTCGAGTATGCTTTCCATTGGAACTCGTTGCTGTACTGGAGACAGAAAGCTCGCAAGAGGTTCAGGCGGTCAAATGATACGCGCCAAAGGGTTTCCTGAAAGCCCCGCTTCGTCTCGGAATCCGAATGTATTGGTAAGTCCGTTCATTTAAAGCGCCGGTGTCTTGGTGGTGTTTTGAATGAGGCCAAATTTTCGAGTGTGAAATTGGATTTTCTTCTGTAAGTTTGAAACCTGACCGGCCCCGCCTTAACCGGATCTGACCCGCTTCCACCCGGTTACTTCTGTGCATGTAATACTCTCTTCCTTGATTCTGCTTCAACGGAAAGACGCATCGCTGTTCTTGTGATGCCCGGACCATCCCCATGTAGGCTTTGGCTGGGCTCAGACGCATCGAGACTTGAGAGGGGATGACTCTCCGGTCAGGACCGCTGTGATCAGTCAGGCTGGAACGAGGTTCTGTTTGTCTTGCGAGTGCCTCCTGTTTGCGGGCTGTCTCATGTCTGATCTCCTTTGTAATCCTCGTCATCCTTATCCCACACCGGATGATCAAGAGCGAATTGTTGGATTGCGAGGAGCAGTGTGCCAATGGTACCGAGGCGTTCCTGTGTGAGAACTGGTGTGCTAATGCACTGCCATAGTTCTTGAGTTCATCGTGTGGTACTTGCTTTTTTCTGGGCCAAGTCGTCCCTCTCGCACAGTGCTCAATCACAAAGAGCGGCGTGATTCAGATTTGGCGTCTGCGAGGAGATCGCCTACTTTCTCAAGCGGAGCGCCGTACTGGAGAGACGACTCATCGGGGGCGATACCGTTGTGCAGCCCGATCAATTTGAGGAAGCAGTTTGGACATTTGAGCCGCAGGAGGATTTCAGCCGGTCGGGAATCGTCGTGGACGCTGAGGTAAGAGGTAAAGGGTCCGCTGTCCGCCAACACGGACGTTCTGTGTGGTATGCTCGCGCCGATTGGGGAGGGGATGTCGTGCGATTATGCGGCCAAGAGAAGTAGGTCAATCGTAAAGCTGAGAGGGCGCTTCGTGATTTGACGGGTCCCGTTGGGGACACCAACCATCCTTCAACTCGAAGCCTGTTTCAGTATCCCGTGGGGCTCCCGTTGTGTTTGCGGATCCTGCCGGGTACACTTTCTTCGTCAGCCGTTCTTGTGTGCTGATGGCGATGACGGCAAGAGGGAGACAGACAATGCGACGGGGAGTCTATTGCGGCCTGTTAATTGGAATGGTAGCTGCGCTGTCATTCGTTGAAGCGGCTGATCTGCCTTCTTCGAAAGGCGCTCCGCCAAAATCTGTAGAAGCCATCAAAGGCAAAGACGGTGCTCCGATGCTCCTGGTTCCCGCCGGGCCATTTCTCATGGGTGCCAATGACGGATTGCCGAATGAACGGCCCGAGCACACGGTGACCATCAAAGCGTTTTACATTGATCAATATGAGGTCACGTCAGGGCGGTACCAGCAATTTCTTGAATTGGGCAAGCGTGGGGGGGCGGCACCTACCGATGAGGATTCGGGGCGCTCCCTGGAGGATCGTCCTGTCGTTGGTGTGACCTGGACGGAAGCCGCCGCCTATTGTGCATGGGCAGGGAAACGACTGCCCGCTGAAGCTGAATGGGAGAAAGCGGCGCGGGGTACCGATGGCCGGCGATATCCTTGGGGGGCGATGCAGCCGTTTGTCGACATTGCAAACTATAATCGAGGACTCTGGGTGAGTGAGGCTATTACCTTGGTGCCAGTCGGCAGTGGGCTGGAGGGGATGAGTGTTCGCCATGGCCTGAAAGAGGGGGGGAAGAGCCCCTATGGTCTTGCGCACATGGCGGGGAATGCCGCCGAATGGGTTAACGATTGGTATGACCGTGAGTACTATCAGAAGAGTCCTGACACCGATCCGCCGGGTCCTAGCAGTGGTGAGAGGCGGGTTCTTCGTGGTGGATCCTGGGCGGATCTCCCAACGGCGTTGCGTGTGACTGCTCGTTTTTCAGCGGAGCCGGAGTTTGAAGATCGGACGGTCGGGTTTCGATGTGCCCTGGATGCGGCGAAGTAGTCCGGATCGTCCATCCCACTCAAAAGTGGAGCATCTGTCCCAACATTATCCTTGAATCCGCATGCAGGTTGATCCATCCGAATCATCCGTTTCTTCCTCTCGCGCCACGCGACCCCCGGAACGGGCTGCGATCATGATCGTTATGGGGTTGGTACTGCTCTATGCGCTGTGGACTCTTCGCGCTCCGCAAAGTCCATCGGCCGGATCGGTGGTTCTTCCAAATCCCGGGCCCACTTCGCTGACGGCAGAGATGATTCCACTGGTGTCCGGTGACGAACCCATCGTTGAGATTTTTACCAAGGCCGGCTGTCCCGTGTGCCACACGATTCCTGGGATCCCTGGCGCGAATGGCCAAGTTGGTCCGCCGCTCACTCTCGGCGTGACGGGGGCTCAACGGCTGGCCGATCCTTCCTATCGAGGGAGGGCCAGCACCGTGCACGAGTATATCGTGGAGTCTGTTGTCGATCCGTCAGCGTTTGTTGTTCCGGGGTATCCGGAGCGGACGATGCCGGTGTGGTATGGGGCAAAGTTGAGCGCGCTGGCATTGGAGAAGATCGCGGAGTATCTTGAGCATCAGACGGGGAATGTCCTGGCAAAGTAAGCGATCGAACGTCATTGGTTCACCACGCGTGCTTCAGCGTTTTTTGAGTGGGACGACGTTCCCGCTCCCCTGAATCTTGAAGGCGTCGCTTTGCTGGTGTGAGGGGTGCTTATCCAGCAGGGCATTGACCGCGTCATCGCCTTTGAGCCCTTCCAGCTTGATCTTGAGACGGAGATTGTTGGCACTGTCTGCATTGATCAAGGCCTGTTCAAGGCTGATCTTATTGGCTTTGTAGAGCTGGAAGAGGACGTGGTCGAACGTTTGGCAGCCTTCGTCGACTCCCTGCTCCATCGCTTCTTTGAGTGTGTCGATTTCCGCTTTCTTGACGAGGTCTTTCACGCGCGGTGTATCCAGCATTATTTCCAGTGCCGGCACACGCCGTCCATCGAGGGAGGGAATGAGACGTTGTGAAATAATTGCGCGTAGGTTCAGCGAGAGCTGAAGATAGATTTGTGGATGCCGCTCGACCGGGAAAAAATTCATGATGCGTTCGATGGCCTGGTTGGCATTATTCGAGTGCAACGTTGCGATGCAGAGGTGTCCGGTTTCTGCGAACGTGATGGCGGCTTCCATGGTTTCGGTATCTCGGACTTCACCGATGAGAATCACGTCGGGGGCCTGCCGGAGGGTATTCTTCAGGGCATTCTGAAAGCTCAGGGTATCGAAGCCGATCTCTCGCTGCGTGATCAGCGATTTCTTGTGGCTGTGGACGAATTCGATCGGATCTTCGACCGTGATGATGTGCCCTTGGTGAATGGAGTTCCGGTGGTCGATCATGGCCGCGAGCGAGGTTGATTTACCGGAGCCGGTGGCGCCGACGACCAACACAAGCCCGCGTTTCGTCATGGCGATGTCTTTGATGATCGGCGGGAGTTGCAGCTGATCAACGGATTGAATCTCTGCTTTAATAAGACGGAAGACGAGACCAACGTTGCCCCTCTGTCGGAAGATATTCACGCGGAACCGGCCAAGCTCTTTGTAGTAGAGCGCCAGGTTCATCTCCATTTTTTCTTCGAATTCTCCCCGTTGCTGCCCGCGCATGAGCGCCAGGGCCAAGGCTTCCAGTTGTTCATTGCTGAACGGGGGAGCGTCCGTTTGTTGCGTGGATCCGTGGATTCGATAGATTGGGGGCGCGTCGACCGTGAGGTAGAGGTCGGACGCTTCCTGGTCGACCATCACTTTTAAGAGGCTGCGGATATCCATGCCTGTCTCCGTGGTCCTGCTGTGGTTACGCGGCGCCGCTGAGTGAGGCGGCTGATCCGAAGAGGTTCGGATTCATGCTACGCGATTGCGCTTCGGCTTTTGTGACGACGCCACGTGTTGCCAGCTCGAGTAACGCCATGTCCATCGTCTGCATGCCGTCTTTCTGGCTGGCCTGCATGATGCCGGGGATCTGGTGGAGCTTGGCCTCACGGATCAGATTGCGGACGGCTGTGGTCGCCACCATGATTTCGAGCGCCGCCACACGCCCTCCTGACTTTTTCTTGAGCAGCGTCTGGGTAATGACAGCTTCCAGCGCTTCCGATAGCTGCGTTCGGATCTGCGCCTGTTGTGCCGGTGGAAAGGCATCGATGATGCGGTCGATGGTTTTGGGCGCGCTAGATGTGTGGAGCGTGCCGAAGACCAGGTGCCCGGTTTCTGCAGCGGTGAGCGCGAGCTGAATCGTTTCGAGATCCCGCATTTCGCCCACGAGCACGATGTCCGGATCTTCGCGAAGGGCGGACTTGAGGGCGTTGGCAAACGACAGCGTGTGGACGCCCAGTTCGCGTTGATTGACGAGACATTTCTTTGATTTATGTACGAACTCGATGGGGTCTTCGATCGTGATGATGTGGCCTTCGAAAGTATTGTTCAAGTAGTCGACCATGGCGGCGAGCGTCGTCGACTTACCGGACCCAGTGGGCCCGGTGACAAGGATGAGCCCTTTTTCCTTGTCGCACAGCTGACGCAAGGTCGGCGGCATGCCGAGCTTTTCAAGCGGAAGAATTTCCGTGGGGATGTTTCGGAAGACCGCCCCGAGTCCGCGCTGCTGTACAAAGACGTTCACACGGAAGCGAGCGATATCGCCAAGCTCGAATGAGAAGTCGCATTCCCGGTGTTCTTCGAAGTTTTTTCGTTGGGTATCCGTCATCATGTCGTAGATCAGCGCATGCGTCTCATCCGGTGTAAGGGCCGGATGATCCAACTTCTTTAGATCGCCATGAATACGAATCATGGGGGGCTCGCCCGAGCTGATATGACAGTCGGACGCGCCCTCTTTGACTGAAAAGGTCAGGAGTTTGGAAATATCCATGGGTATGACTCCGTAGTAAGACTGGTCGCCGGTCGTGCGTCGCCACTGTGGTCGACGTGGCGGTTTCCCCTGATGAATGACTTGTGAGCATCATGCCATAGCAAGACGGGAAAGCAAGAAATTCGCGGGAAGATGCGGAGCGCGTTTGGCGGCTAGATAAGACGTACAGATTGTCCCGCGCGTTCAAATGCTGACAACGCGAGGTCAATCTGTTCGAGAGAATGTTCAGCGGTGATAGTTACGCGAATACGGCTGGATCCATCGGGGACAGTCGGTGGTCGAATCGCCGGCGCGTAGACCCCTTGAGCCAGGAGTTGTTCGGCAAAGGCGAGTGCCTTCTCGGCTTGACCGATCAGAATGGGAAGAATAGGGCTGGCGGATTCGGTGAGGTGAAATCCGAGACTGGTCAGGCCTGCAAACAAATGGTTGCGATTGCGCCACAGCCGAGCGCGGCGCGACGGATCTTGTTGGAGTACGGTCAGTGCGGCGCGTGCAGCTGCCGCCGAAGCGGGCGGCGGGGCGGTTGTAAACATAAAGGGGCGGCTGGTGTTGACCAGGTATTGAATCATGTCCGTAGGGCCGGCGATATAGGCGCCGCTGCTGCCAAGTGCTTTGCCAAGGGTGCCCATGTGAAAAGGAATCCGGGGCTCAACTCCAAAATGCTCGAGGGTGCCGCGGCCTGACTGGCCCATGACTCCGGTGCCGTGGGCGTCATCAACATACAGAGTTGCGCCGAATCGTTCGGCCAGTGTTGCAAGCTCTGGAAGCGGAGCCAGATCGCCGTCCATGCTGAACAGCCCGTCTGTCACGATGAGCACTGGTCGCCCAGGGCTTGTCCGTTTGAGGAGGGACTCAAGGTGGTTCAGATCTCGGTGCCTATAGACTCGCAGGTCGGCGCGACTGAGCCGAGCCCCATCGATGAGGCTGGCGTGACAGAGCCGATCAGCGAAGATCTGCCCGCCTCGTGTGACGAGTGATGGGATGACGCCCAAATTCGCAAGGTATCCCGATCCATAGACCAATGCGGAGGGTGTCCGTTTAAAGGTGGCAAGGGCTTGTTCCAGCTCTGTATGAGGAGGGAGTGTCCCGCAGACTAAGCGTGCTGCTCCGGCACCTGTTCCGTACTGCGCGGTTGCCTGGATGGCGGCTTGAATGACATCAGGATGGGTAGCGAGCCCCAAGTAGTCATTGGAGGCCAGCAGGATGACCGTGCGCCCCGCGAGCCGGATGGTTGGCCCGGTCGCAGAGCCGAGCGTATGGAGACGCCGGGTCAGCGATTGGGTATCCAGCTGTTGGAGGCGGCTATGAAACATGAGGGATTCTCTCTGGTCATGCGGCGCTCGGGGCCTGTGGGTCGTATCAGGATGAGTTACGTTGACAAGGTAAATGAATCCCTAGTATAAGGCCCAGGTTCATTCGAAATGAAATCGCAGTTCGCCAGGATATCTTATGACCTATCGTATTAAAGTTCCACCACGGACTTTGCCGGTCGACGAGGCGCATCTGGTCAGCAATCTCGAGCATTGGCTGGAGAGCTTGCGCGTCTATCGTGGCCCGTTGCTGGTGGGCGGGGCGATTCTACTGCTCGCAGCTGGAATTGTCGGTGGCGTACTGTGGTACGACAGCCAGACGGCCCAAAAAGCGCAAGATCTTGAACGGGAAGCCACGCTCCACTACTTCACCAGGCCTGCAGACGACCCCAAGAAAGCCGATACGAATCTCAAGGAAGCGGTGACGCTCTATAAGAGAATTGTTGAGGAGTATCCCCGGACGTCAACTGCTCCGCTTGCGGCGTTCCATCTTGGGAATGCGTTGGTTCAGGCCAATGAGTTGGATGCGGCTATTGAAGCGTATAAACGATTTGTTCTGATGTATGGATCGAATGCGTCGCTGCTTGGTCTGGTTCAGCAGCGTTTGGGCTATGTGTATCTTTTGAAGGGGGATCGAGATCAGGCAGCCAAGGCATATTCGGCGGTGCTAGATATACCCGGTGCGTTGAATCGTGATCATGCACTGTTTGAGTTGGCCAGGCTGGAAGAGAGTTTGTCGAGGCCCGAGGGCGCACTGGCGCATTATCAGGACTTGATGAAGAACTATCCGAATTCCCCGTTGGCAAACGAAGCCGCAGTGCGACTCAAGGTGCTTGAAGTGAAAAAGTCGCCGGATCCCGCCCCTGCTTCTCCCGCGCCGGCTGCTGCAGCATCGGCCACGCCTAAGAAACCATAACTTAACTCGCCGGCTTTAGCGGTACTGCTGCTTCAGGCCTAAGCCTGAAGCGGGGGTATGGTATTAGCGTGCGATGATCAAGAACTCGCCGGCTTTGAGGACGGGGCTGGTCAGGTTATTTTTCGCCTTCAGCGTTTTCATGGGGACGCGGAAGCGCTTGGAGACTTTCTCGAGCGTGTCCCCTCCGCGTACGCGATACCATCGGCCGCTGTCGGTTTTGACACGTTGTACTTTGACTGCCGGGAGCGGTGGAAATTTATATGAGGGAACACGATCCAGGAGTTGGACCACTTTCGCGCTGGTTCCCACGGGGACTTTGAGGTGATAAGCCGATTCGCCGGGCGGCGTGGCGTCGCGTCGGAGTTCCGGGTTCAGAAGGCGTAGCTCTTCGTACGGGATACCGGTGGTATTGGCGATCGCATGGAAATGGAGAGGCCGATTGACCACCACTTCTTCAAACTGGTGGGGCGCGACGGGATTCTGCGGGAATCCGTATTGATCGGGATTTCTCGCGATCACGGTGGCGGCCATGATGCGGGGTACGTATTGCTTCGTTTCGGTGCGGATCAATTTAGTCTTCGAGATGTCAGAGAAGGTTTCCCCTTGGACCTTATGGAGCGCCCGCATGACCTTGCCTTCACCGGCATTGTAGGCCGCCATGGCGAGAGGCCAGGCTCCGAACAGGTCATAGAGATCGCGGAGGTAGCGAGCCGCTGCGACGGTTGACTTGATCGGGTCGCGGCGTTCATCCACGTAATTGTCGATGCGGAGGCCATAGACCTTTCCCGTGCCCTTCATGAACTGCCACGGTCCGGTCGCTTTCGCGCGTGAGAAGGCGTAGGGATTGAAGCCGCTTTCGACTAATGAGAGGTAGACCAGGTCGCTGGGAATATTGAACTCGGAGAAGATTTTTTCAACCAGCGGTTGATAGCGGCTGAGCCGTATCAGCCATTGTTCAAAGCGTGATCGGATCGACGTATTGAAGAAGCGAATGTGACTCTGCACGCTGGGGTCCATCACGATGGGGATATTGTAGACGGTCCCGCCATTGGCGGATTGGATGGGGCTTGGGAATGGCACCATTGAGTTTGACGGATCTTGCGAAGCGGCTCCGATTGCGGTTCCTGAACCCTGCGCGGATTCGGTCAGCTCTGGAAGGAGAATGGTCAATTCAGGCTCAAGTGGAACCAGATTGGCATCAGGTTCGTCGTCTTCTTCTGGAGTATTCACATCGGTCGCCATATCCGGCGATGGAGCTTCGGCAAAACTTTCCTCGACCGGGACCGAGACGGTTCCGATCGCAAGGATGCAGAGGGCGAGAAATGGCATAAAGAGATATCGCTGATTCAAAATGGACCTCAAGTTCTGGTGAATTACTCGTCTCTTTGAGTAGACTATCGATCAGTCTGTGTGTTGTCAAGAAATTGAATAGGTTAGAGCGCCCTTCTTTTGAGGCGGATTCTTCGTCTACAGCAGAATTGGTGGCATGAGCCCATACCTTGGAGATGTGATGAGATATGAGGCGAAACCTCCAGCGATTTTGAGCTCTTGCGGTCCTCGATTTCTTGACAGTCTTGTGGCGCTAGTGGTAGCGTACCGCCTCTTTTCTAGTCGCATCCCCACCGGGTGATATTGCGGGTGATATTGAAGGAGGATCGGTCAATGTTGAAGCGGTATTTGTTGGCTCCTGGCCCTACGCCTGTACCCCCAGAAGTGTTGTTGGCGATGGCCCGTCCGATGATTCATCATCGGGCTCCTGAGTTCGATCCGATCTTCGCGGAAGTTCGTGAGGGCCTTAAGTGGCTGTTTCAGACTCGAAATGACGTCCTGATGTTGGCTTCCTCCGGTACAGGGGGGATGGAAGGGTCGATCTCCAATTTTCTGTCTCCCGGCGACAAGGCACTGTGTATCAATGGCGGGAAGTTTGGCGAGCGGTGGGGAAAGATTTGCAAAGCGTTTGGTGTGCAGGTCACGGAAATCAAGGTCGAGTGGGGCCATGCGGTCGATCCGAAGATGGTGGCCGATGCCTTGAAAGCCGATCCTTCGATTAAGGCGGTCTATGTCCAGGCCAGTGAGACGTCGACCGGAGTGTCACACGACGTGAAAGCGCTGGGCGAGATTGTCAAAGGGTACGAGAATACGATCTTGGTCGTGGATGCGATTACCGCGCTGGGTGTGTTCGATATCAAGACGGATGCATGGGGATTGGATGTCGTCATCACCGGTTCGCAGAAGGCCCTTATGCTTCCGCCGGGCATGGCGTTTGTGAGTGTCAGCGACAAGGCCTGGGCGGTTGCGGAAAAAGCCAAGAACGCATCGTTCTATTTCAACTTCAAGAAAGAGCGCGAGAATCAGGCCAAGAACCAGACGTTATTTACGCCGACGGTGTCCTTGATTATCGGGCTCCAGGAAGTGTTCAGAATCATGAAGGCCGAAGGGCTCGATAAGATGTTCGCTCGGCAGGGGCAGTTGGCCCACGCTATGCGTGAAGGGATGAAGGCTGCAGGATTGGCGCTGTTCCCCAAGAATTCACCGAGTGACGCGTTGACGACGGTGTGCGCGCCGGATGGAGTGGATGGGCAGGCCATCTATAAAAATCTCCGTGTTCAATACGGGATTACCGCAGCCGGCGGGCAGGACCAGCTAAAGGGCAAAGTGTTTCGTCTTTCTCATATGGGCTATGCCGATCGATTTGACGTGATTACGGCCGTGGCTGCGACAGAGATGGTCTTGAAGGGACTTGGCCATTCTGTGAAGTTGGGCAGCGGAGTGGGTAAAGCACAAGAAATTTTGATGGCGAAATAGGCAGGTCTTCATGAAAATCCTGATCAGCGACAGTTTATCGAAGCAGGGCGTCGAGCTCCTTGAAAAGGCGGGTTTCACCGTTGTCGTGAAATCAAAAATGCCGAAAGAGGAATTGTTTAAGGAGATTCAGGACGCCGATGGGTTGATCGTGCGGTCCGGCACCAAGGTCACCGATGAGTTGATCGCGGCGGCGCCGAAGTTGAAGATCGTGGGGCGTGCGGGCTCCGGCCTCGATAACGTCGATACGCCGGCGGCCACGAAGCGCGGCATCGTCGTCATGAATACGCCGGGCGGCAATACCGTCACGACGGCCGAGCACACGATGTCCATGATCTGCGCGATGAGCCGGCGGATTCCTCAAGCCACCGCCTCGGTGAAGACCGGTAAGTGGGAAAAAGACAAGTTTATGGGGGTCGAGCTCTATAATAAAGTGCTTGGCATCGTCGGCGTCGGCCAAATCGGCAGCCACTTGACGAAAATGGCGCAAGGAATCGGTATGCGAGTGATCGCGTACGACCCCTATTTGGCTGCGGATCGAGCAGAGAAAATGGGCGTGACGATGATGGCGTTGCCTGATTTGTTTAAGAGCGCCGATATCATCTCGGTCCATACGCCGTTGACGCCTGAAACGAAGGGCATCATCAACGCGCAGGCCATCGCCACCATGAAATCCGGTGTGATGATCGTGAACTGCGCCCGTGGTGGGATCATCAACGAAGTCGACCTCGTCGAGGCGTTGAAGAGCAAGAAGGTGGCTGCTGCGGCGTTTGACGTGTTTGAAGAGGAGCCGGTCAAGGCTGACAATCCTCTCTTAGCCTTGGACAATTTTATTTGCACGCCTCACATCGGCGCTCAGACGACGGAAGCGCAGGAGAATGTCGCGGTCGGGATCGCCGAGCAGGTCGTGGATTACTTTACGAAGGGTGTGGCCAGGGGGGCGGTGAACATTCCGTCCATTGCGCCGGAACTGTTGCCGCGGTTGCAGCCCTATCTCACGCTCGTAGAAAAAATGGGATCCCTGCTGTCGCAATTGTGCCAGGGTGGAATTGAACGGGTCACGGTGGAATATAGCGGGGAAGTTGCGACGCTCTCGATCGCGCCGCTGACGATCGGCGTGTTGAAAGGCTTGCTGACGCCGATCATGGAAAACCCGGTGAATTACGTCAACGCTCCGGTTGTGGCGAAGGAGCGTGGCATCGAAGTGAAAGAAGTCAAAAGTACGGACGCCGGCGATTTTACCAGCCTGATTCGCGTCAAGGTCGAGGCGGGAAAGGCTACGCACCAGGTGGCAGGTACGCTCTACCATAAGAAAGACGCCCGGGTGGTGGAAATCGACAGCTTCAAGGTCGAAGTGGTTCCCGAAGGACACATGCTGTTCATTCACAATGTCGATCGCCCCGGGGTGATCGGGATGGTGGGACATGTGCTCGGCGAGAACAATATCAATATCGTGCGTATGCAATGCGCGCTCGAAAAACGCGGCGGGAACGCCTTGTTGATCATTGGGTCGGATACGGTGTTCCCTGCGGCCGTGCTGGATAAGATCAAATCCAGCTCCAATATTCTGTCGGTCAAAGTAGCAAATCTCTCCTAACGGTCGTAGACGCGCATCGGTCTGCTATGCCTCCTGCTTCTTCGAAGACGCGCGTTGATCTCGGTCAGACCCATCCCTTGCGTGATCGGTCGCTGGTCCCGTCGGGGATGGCGACCATTCTGCCTGCCGCAGCGAAACAAGTCAGAGCGCTTGAGGCGCAGTTACTCGGACGTCTGACCCGTCGAAGGTATGACGAGATCATTCTGCCGACATTTGAGTATCTCGATGTACTGACTCCAGGGTTAGAGCCTGAGCTGATTGAGAAGTGTTACAAGTTTGCCGACCGTACTACCGGCCGCATCTTACTCTTGCGACCGGACGCGACCGCTCAGATTGCTCGAACAGTGGCGATGGGCATGATGGGGGCGCAGTTGCCGTTGCGATTGGCGTACCGTACGTCGGTGTTTCGCTATGAGCCGGAGCATGCCGGGCGCGACCGGGAAATTTTTCAAGTCGGTGCAGAGTATATCGGGGCGGATGATGCCGGGGCCGACAGTGAGATGCTGATCCTCATGATCGAGTGTTTGAAGCAGGTCGGTCTCCGCTCCTTCAAGATCTCGCTCGGGCATGTCGGGTTTTTTAAAGGGTTGCTGGTCAGAGCAGGTCTGTCACCAGCCGGGCAAAAACGAGCCGAACAGGCTGCGGCCCGCAAAGATCTTCCTCGTCTGCAAGAAATTCTCAGCAGCGAACGGGTAGCGAGCCGCTATGCCACGTCTATTTTGGAAGCCCCGGAACTATGCGGGCAAGCCGAGGTATTGGCCAGAGGCCGAGCACTGGCAAAGGGAGATCGGTCAGCCGTACAGGCGCTTGCTCGGTTGACGATGGTCTATGAGACCTTGTGCAAGGCTGGTTACCAGGACGCCCTCATTCTCGATTTGGGGGAGTTCCGAGGGTTCGATTACTATGATGGCGTGGTGTTTGACGTATTTGCTGAAGGGGTCGGGGTCGAATTGGGAGGTGGGGGACGCTATGACCATCTCATCGGTCGCTTCGGGCGGAATATTCCATCCACGGGTTTTGCGTTAAATGTCGATCGTCTGTTTCGTGGGTTGCAAGCGCAGTCTTCTGCAAGTGTAGCAGGGGCTGATGCGTCCAAACGGATCCGAAAGGGATCGAAGAGGACGTCATGAAGCCATTCGCAACCGTCGATCTTTCTCAGCCGAAATTGCCGCCGCAGAATCTTGAGGCGGAGCAGTCTGTGTTGGGCGCTATTCTGCTGGACAATCAGGCCATGCCGAAAGCGATGGAGCTGCTCGTTGAAGAGAATTTCTACCGCACGGCCCATCGCAAAGTGTATCGGGCGATGCTCGACTTATCCGATGTCGGGGAAGTCATCGACCAGATCACGTTGACTGAGCGGTTGAAAGCAAAGGGAGAGCTGGAATCGATCGGCGGCGCGGCCTTTCTTGCTGAGCTGGTCCAGTCGGTATCCAGCTCCGCGAACATCCGGTATCACTGCAAGATTGTGCGCGACAAAGCGGTCGCGCGGGAGCTCATTCACACCTCGACGGAAGTGCTGACGAAAAGCTATGAAGGGACGACCTCCATCGACGATCTGCTCGATTTTGCCGAGCGTTCCGTGTTCAGCATTGCCCAAGGCAAACTGGAACGGTCGTTTACGCCGATCAACGACATCATCAAGGAGAGTCTTGATCTTGTCGATAAGCTGTCGAAGCGGAAAGAGCATGTCACGGGAGTCCCGACGGGGTACTACGATCTCGACGATCTTACCGCAGGGCTTCAGCCGTCCGACCTTGTGATCGTGGCGGCTCGTCCCAGTATGGGCAAGACCAGCCTGGCCCTCGGGTTTGCGACGCATGCTGCAATTCACGCCAAGGCGGTGGTCGGCATTTTCAGTCTCGAAATGTCCAAGCCGCAAATTGTGCTGCGCATGTTGAGCTCGGAAGCGCGGGTCGATTCGCATGGGCTTCGGACGGGCAAGCTGCAAAAGGAAGATTGGTGGCGGTTGGCCGAAGCCGCAGGAAGACTGGAGCAAGCGCCGATCTATATTGATGATACGGGTGGGATTACCGTACAGCAGATGCGCGGGAAAGCCCGCCGCCTCAAAGCTGAGAAGGGGCTGGATCTCCTGATCGTCGATTATCTGCAGCTCATGCAGGGGCGGAGTGATTCGGAGTCGCGGCAACAAGAAATCTCCGACATCTCCCGGTCGCTCAAGGCGTTGGCGAAAGAACTGAATGTGCCGGTGGTGGCGCTCTCGCAGCTCAGTCGAGCCGTAGAGGCGAGAAAGCCTCCGATCCCCATGTTGGCCGACTTGCGTGAGTCCGGTGCGATCGAACAGGATGCCGACGTGGTCATGTTTATCTATCGCGAAGATGTCTATGACCAGAACTCTGAGCGGAAGGGCATTGCTGAGATTATCATCAGCAAGCATCGAAACGGTCCGATCGGAAAACGGGATCTGTTTTTCCATGATCGGTTCGCCAAGTTTGAAAGCCTCGACAATCGCGAATCATGAAGTCGTTTGACGGGTCTTTTCTCCTGTCGGTATAATTCCTTCCAGCTGACGATGCACTCCGAGTCCTTTTCCCCAAAGGCTATTGTGAATACACGACGCTGGTCTTCGCTTGCTTCCTCATTGTCATCCCCTGGTCACATGCCGTTGTGCGCAGGGCGTGGACTCTTGGGGATCCTCATTCCTCTCGTGGTGGCGGCCTGTGCGGCGGCGCCGCATCCGCAGGAAGCTGCGTCAGCCGGCGCAGCACCGAAAAAGCCGGCCGTGGCTCCGGCTGCGGACGCCTCAGCGTCGTATCATTTCATGCTGGGATATCAAGCCGAACTGGCCCAGGACAATGATAAAGCGATTCAGGAATATCGAGCGGTGCTTAAAACCGATCCGAACTCGCGCTCAGTCAAAGCGCGATTGGCCGGGATCTATTTTGGATTGGGTGACTTGGCTAATGCAGCGCGTTATGCGGAGGAAGTTGGCGAAGGAACCGGTCAAGACGCCCAACAGCTGACGCAGATGGCCGGCATTCTCGCCAGCGCCGGCAAACCGGATCGAGCGCTGCGACTGCTGGATCTGGCGATTGAACGTGACCCGGGACAGGGCGATGCCTATTTCCCTAAGGCGATTATCCTCGTGAATCAGAAGCGATTGGCGGAGGCTGAGCAGACCGCGAAGCAGGGATTGAAAGTCTCGCCGGAGTCGCCGATCGGGCACTATTACCTTGGGCGGATCCTCCTGGAATCAGGCAAACAGGATGAGGCGCTGGCAAGTTTCGAACGGGCCATTGCGGTCAATGCGGCGTTTGAACCGGCGTACCTTGCCCAGGCCTCGCTGTATGAAACCCGCCAGGAACGAGAAAAAGCGATTGCAGTGCTCAAGCGATATCTTGAACGGGTGAACCCCAATAATAAGGATATCCGTCAGCATCTGATCCAGCTCTACGTCAATACCAAGGACTACGCCGGAGGCCTTGCGGAACTCGACAAGATGCTGGCCGAAGAGCCTGGCGATCTCGATGCGCAGCTGCGGATGGCACTGATCTACGGAGAGAAAAGGGAATTTCCTAAGGCCATTGAGCTTCTCCAGGCGGTGCTGAAAGCGCGGCCTGCCGAACTCAAAGTGCGAGACTATCTCGGCTATCTCTATGAGGAGACGAAGGAATTCACGAAGGCAGTAGAAGCCTACCAGTTTAATATTCAGCTCGATCCTTCGTATGCCGACAGCCACATGCACCTTGGGGTTTTGCAGTATCGGCTCAAAGCCTATCCTGCTGCGATCGCCCACTTGACGGAAGCTACGCGGATCAATCCCAAGCAGCCGGAACCCTTTATTGTACTGGGGCTTGCGCACCTCCAGGCTGAGCAATTCGAGAAAGCCTTGAGTGCCTTTGAGGAAGGGCTTCGCCATCATCCGAAGAATGCGGATCTACATTTCAACCTCGGGACGGCGTACGATAAGCTCAATCGCTTTGACGATGTGGTGAAGTCGATGGAGTCGGCTCTGAGTCTGGATCCGCATCACGCCGATGCCTTGAATTATCTCGGGTATAGCTATGCAGAACGGGGTGTCAAGGTGGAGCAGGCCTTGTCATTGACCAGGCAGGCTGTCGCGCTCAAGCCCGATAACGGATACTATGTCGATAGTCTTGGGTGGGCGTTCTATAAGGCCGGGCAATTCAATGAGGCGCTGACCGAGATCAAGCGCGCAGTCGCGCTGGTGGGTGACGATCCAGTGATCTACGAGCATCTTGGAGAAATTTATGTGAAGCAGCAGAAGTTGTCCGAGGCGAAAGAAGCCTGGCTCCATTCACTGGAACTTGATCCTTCGAATGAAAAGCTATTTCAACGGTTCCGCGAGCAGGGCCTTGGTGACCCTGCCAGCGAAGATCGTATTCAACAAGCCAAACGTCGCGTATCAGAGAAGATACAGTCTAAACAGTCTGCCCCATAACCCGTATCTATTCCGATCGATTCGCAGGAGACGCTGCGGACTACTTCGCCACTTATCTATATAGAGAGCGATTGGTCAAACCAGGCAGTCGACTATTCCCCTGCGATTAGCCGCCAAAGTTCATCAATAGTTTCAAGGAGATCATCCTCCATGAAACAGCCTCAAGCACTCATTCTTTGGAGATTACCGGTTCCTGATAAGGCTCGATCAGACACATGCACCCCGTCCATTTTCTGTGCAGGAGAAATAGTAGAGATGCCAATTCTCGGCAGTTTTGAGCAGATTGTGGAAGGGCTGTCGGCCGCGGAGCATAAACGCACAGGCGGATGATTTCTTATAACTTGTTGATTTCCAGAGAGATGGTGATAGGTTCGTCTTTAGCACTGACCGGCATCAAACCTGCTATAGCCCTGGTAGGCGCCAACACGAGCGCCTCGGGTAGCAAGAAGAAGCAGAGTGTGAAAGTGGGCGGTCAGTGAACCATCAACCAGGAGGCAGTACGATGTTTAAGGCATTCCGTAAACAAGAGGGTTTTACCCTCATTGAGTTGATGATCGTCGTGGCGATCATCGGCATCTTGGCGGCCATCGCCATCCCGAACTTCCTGCAGTATCAGCTGAAGTCTCGGCAGTCTGAAGCCAAGGTGAACTTGAATGCGATCAAGACTTCAATGATCGCCTTCCAGGCTGAAAAGTCCTGTTACCTTGGTGTTCCTACGATGGGCGCCCTTGGTTCAGTCCCCGCACCTAACGTGAAAACAATCCCGGTGGCCTGGCCTTCCACTGCGGCGGGCGGAGCCTATCCTGCTACAGTGTTAGCGGCTGGCCAGGCATTTTGCGTAGCCCCTCCGGCTGGTGTGGCACTCTTCCAAGGGGTATTTACGGACATTGGATTTGTCGCATCCGGCAATACAGCCTTCCAGTACATTACCGGTCCGTCAGCGCTTGCGGCTCCGATTCAAGCCTGTGTCGGCGGCGCTGCTCCGCAGACTGGTGCCGTGGTGGCGAACGCCACTGGGTTCCTCGCGAGTGCCCAATCCAACTTGGATGGCGACCCCACGCTTTCAACCTGGGCATCGAGCAGTGATCAGGGATCGCAAGACTGTACTCCCGGAGTGTTCTAGTCTGGTGTAGTTCAGGGCATGAGATCCCGGCAGCCATAGGGCTGCCGGGATCTTCTGTTTTACTCATCTTGCCAGTGTGTCTTACATGACGCTCTCAAGAGCCCTCCAGTATCGCAACGCATCAACACTGAATCTGTTTTTGCTCGGCATAGGGGGCGGCCTCCTCTTGTTGACGGGTGTCGGCTGGTTGCAAGGGGAGCTCGATCGGCGGCAGGACCGGACAGCCGTGCAGATCGAAGGTCTCGCGCAACTGCCTAAAGGCGAATATCTAAAACCCGCCTTGATCGGCTTTCACCATCTGGGTGCCGATATCCTCTGGCTCAGGCTGCTGCAGGTGGTGGGGAAAAAAATAAATAGCGCAGACGAATATGAGTGGATGTATCACGCGTTGGATGTGATTACCACGCTTGATCCTCAGTATGCCTATGCCTACTATGTCGGGGGGAATATTCTCGGCGATCTCGCCAAGCGTCCAGACTTAGGCAACCGGCTGCTTGAGAAGGGTGCCATCGAGAATCCCGAAGTTTGGTACATCCCCTTTCTCATTGGATATAATCATTATTTTCTGCTCGGTGATCCAGCCAAGGGGGCCGAGTATATTATGAAGTCGGCTGGTCTCCCTAATCGCCCCGCCTATCTTCCGGGGCTCGCCACTCGCATGGCTGCGGAGGCGGGAAGCCCTGATACGGCGCTGGCCTTTCTTGAAGCCCGCTGGCAGGAGACGCAAGATCAAGGGACGCGAGAAGCTTTGGAGAGCAGGATGAAAGAAGTGATCATTGAACGGGATATTCAGGTGCTTGAGCGCGCCGTGGATGTTTATTATGCAACATCTGGAACTTTCCCCATGACGCTAGCCGCATTGGTGAACGGTCTGGCCGTGCCGGCGCTCCCGCAAGAGCCCTTTGGCGGTGAATATCTGCTGGATTCGAAGACTGGACGAGTGTCCAGTTCGACGCATCCCAATCGGTTGAGGACGTTTACCAAATTCACGCAGGCTCCTGCTGCTCTTCTTCCAAAAATAGAACCGGCCTATGTATTTCCTCGAACATGGGAGTGAGTCGTGACGCCTAGTTCCGATCATGTGGTACAGATAGAGCAACTCTCTAAGATTTTTAGCGTGGGATTTTGGGGAAAGCGAGTGACCGCGGTCGATCAGCTGTCTCTGGATGTGCGGCGCGGCGAGGTCTTCGGCTTTCTCGGACCCAATGGAGCAGGAAAAACCACCACGATCAAGATGTTGATGGGGCTGATCTATCCCACGAGCGGGTCTGCCTCAATCTTTGGTCATCCGGCTGGCGATCCTGCTGCGAAAGCCAAACTCGGCTTCCTTCCCGAGTCCCCCTATTTCTATGACTATCTCACAAGTCGTGAATTTCTCAGCTTCTATGGCCATCTGTTCGGTCTGTGGGGAACCGCTCTCAATAAGCGTGTGGATGAATTGCTCGAGCTAGTGGGGATGACGCATGCAAGAGATCTTCAACTCCGCAAGTTTTCCAAAGGCATGTTACAGCGCGTTGGGATCGCACAAGCCTTGATCAATGATCCGGAGCTGGTCGTGCTGGATGAACCGATGTCCGGGCTTGATCCGATCGGACGGAAGGAAGTGCGGGACCTCATTTTACGCCTCAAGGAATCCGGAAAGACGGTCATGTTCAGCTCGCACATTTTGCACGATGCCGAGTTGCTCTGCGATCGAGTCGCGATGATCATGAAAGGCCGATTGGTGGCTTGTGGACAGGTGTCTGAGTTGATCGAGCAGGGAGCGACGCAAGAAGTGGAGATGGTCATCGATAGGTTATCACCAGAAGGTCTGGAGCATCTTCGTGTTTTGGCAACGAAGGTAGTGCTGAGCGGGGAACGAGTCATGGTCGTACTGAGTAGCCAGCGTCAGGTAGATGAGACTCTTGAAGTTATTAGGGCGTCTCGTGCCAAGCTGGTTTCGCTGACTCCTCATAAGGCGTCTCTGGAAGATATGTTCATTCGTGAGGCCAAAGGGGTGCAGTCAGGCGTGGGGGCGCAGGTATGAAGGTCTTATCCATAGCGCTCAATACGTTCCGGGAGAACTTGCGCGATAAGTTGCTCTATAACCTGTTGGTGTTTGCGCTGCTGATGATCGGGAGTTCGTTGCTGCTGATGCGGCTGACATTGGGAGAGTTTCATCGGCTGCTACTGGATGTCGGCCTTGGGAGTATCAATATTTTCGGAGTGTTGATCGCGATCTTTGTCGGGATTGGACTCGTCAACAAAGAGATCGAGAAGAAAACGATTTATACCATCGTGTCGAAACCAGTCGCGCGCTACCAATTCCTGGTCGGCAAATACCTTGGTTTGACACTGACGCTCTTCGTCAACACGCTGATCATGGCCGGGGGGCTGTTGCTGGTGCTCTTCGCGCAAGCTGTGCCGATTGAGAGCATGTTGTTCAAGGCGCTGGGATTGATCTTTATGGAGTTCATGGTCATCATGGCGGTGGCCTTGTTGTGTTCTACCTTCACAAGTGCGACGCTCAGCGCCATTTTCACGCTGGCCACCTATGTGATCGGCCACCTGACGGCGGATCTCAAGACCTTCGGAGAAAAAATGGATGAAGGGATGCGCGCGGTGGTCACGGGGCTCTATTATCTTCTGCCGAATCTAGAGCGATTCAATCTCAAGGGGAATGTCATTCACCATATTGAGGTGCCTGGAACGGACTTCTTGCTCATTGTGGTGTATGGGTTGACCTATGTCGCCTTTTTACTGATGACTGCGAGTATTATCTTCCAGCGTCGTGATTTTCGCTAGCTCGTGTCGCGCCAGTTTCATTCTGCACTTGCAAAGAGATCGTGTCCAAGGTATTGATGGGGTGAATTCCCCTTGTGCAGAGACGGTCGACGCGAATGAATTTCGGGGTACTGTGAGTATATGAACATTCCGCTTCTAGATTTAAAGGCCCAATTCCAGCCTCTTCGCGCTGAGCTCATGGCGGCGGTCCAAACGGTCTGTGACGAGCAGGGATTTATCCTCGGTCCGCGCGTGGTGGCCTTTGAGGAGTCTCTGGCTAAGTATGTCGGTTCCCGCTACGCCATCGGCTGTGCCTCGGGAAGCGACGCGTTGCTGCTCTCGCTTATGGCGATGGGAGTGGGGCAAGGCGACGAAG
>JACOEJ010000021.1:0-17676 GCA_024998645.1 Nitrospira sp. | reverse complement strand
AGCGACGCGTTGCTGCTCTCGCTTATGGCGATGGGAGTGGGGCAAGGCGACGAAGTGATCACGGTCCCGTTTACATTCTTCGCCACAGCCGGCGCCGTGTCTCGATTGGGTGCAAAGCCCGTCTTTATCGATATTCAGCCGGATACGTTCAACCTTGATCCTACGCAACTCGAACGTGCGGTGACATCTCGCACTAAAGCGATTATCCCGGTCCATCTTTTCGGTCAATGTGCTGATATGCCGGCTATCAACCAGATTGCCAAGGCAAAGAGGCTGCATGTCATCGAAGATGCCTGTCAGGCCATCGGAGCCGGACAGGGCGGTCAGCGCGCCGGGGTGTTGGGAGATACCGCCTGCTTCAGCTTTTTCCCTTCGAAGAACCTTGGCGGGTTTGGCGATGGCGGGATGATCACGACCAATGATCAGGGGCTCGCGGATGCGCTGGCCATGTTGCGTGTGCATGGGAGCCGGGTCCGCTATCTTCATGAAGCGGTCGGAATTAACAGCCGGTTGGATGCGTTACAAGCCGTCGTGCTCGATATTAAGCTCAAGTATCTCGATCAATGGGCTGAAGGCCGCCGGCGCAACGCAGCCCGCTATGACCAGTTGTTTCGAGCGGCGGGTTTGCTGGATCGCGTGACATTACCATCGACGAAGGCGGGCAATTTTCACGTCTACAATCAGTATACCGTGCGGGTTTCGAAGCGAGACGAACTTCGAGCTTATCTGAAGGAGAAGGGCGTCGGGACCGAGATCTACTACCCGCTCCCTATGCATTTGCAGAACTGCTACCAGGATCTTGGCTATCGGAAGGGATCTTTCCCCTTATCTGAACGGGCGGCCGAAGAAGTCATGTCCCTGCCCATCTATGCCGAACTCAGTGACGCCCAACTGACCTATGTGGTCGAGATGGTCGCCGACTTCTTTAAGCGCCAATAAGTCACTTCTCAGGTTTTCCCAATTGCTCTCGTACCGTCTGCTGGTCAACGCCTGGCGCCTCTGTTCGTTGAGCCATATAATATTAGGCAACGGGGGGCTGCGGTATATGGAGCGGGGAACGGTCTCCTCCAATACGACGACTCGTGGAAGATAGGAGATATTGATGAAATATATACTGATCTTCTTTGCCGCTCTGATTGGCCAGGGGCAAACGACAGTTGAAGCGAAGGAGCTGACACCGCGTGAGATCTATGAGCAGGCCTCACCGGCAGTCGTCATGGTCATGGGCCATTCCGACAGCGGAAAGGGTGGCAGTGGAGGAACTGGCTCCATCATTCAGACTGACGGTATGGTGTTGACGAATGCGCATGTGGTCATTGAAGAAAAAACTGGAAAGCCCTATCCGCGACTTTCCGTGTTTTTGAAGCCGGCCCGTGTGAGCGGTGATACCAAAGCCGACCTGGTCCGCATGGTGCGCGCCAATCTGGTGGCCTATTCTTCCCCGTTGGATTTGGCGTTGCTCAAGCTTGAGGGTGTGGCTGCTCCCCTTCCGGTCATTGATCTGAGCGACTCGGACCGGACGAAAATCGGAGACCGCGTGATCGCGATCGGCCATCCGGAGCAGGGAGGTCTCTGGACCTTAACGACGGGAGTGATCAGCGCGGAAGTCGATAATTTCAACGGCGTGAAGGGCAAACATGTCTTCCAAACGGAAACCAGTTTGAACCGGGGGAATTCCGGGGGCCCTCTCGTCGATAGTGAAGGACATATGATCGGGGTCAATACGGCGATCGCCCGGGTGGCGCCTGATGGCATGCCGATCACCAGCATCAGCTTCTCGCTCAAGTCTTCTGTGGCTAGACAGTGGTTGCGTGAGCAGGGTACTGTGTCAAGTCAGTTGCCGGCGCTTCCCCCGTCTGGGCCAACTCGTGCGGCTGCCGAAGTGCCGGCGGCTCAGCTCCCGATGCAACAACCCATCCCGGCTCCTCGACCAGTCCCCAACCAGACTCCGGCGCCCAAGATGGTCAGCCCGAAAAGCCAGAGCGGGCCTATTCAGCCGCTCGCAACTCCTCCCTTGCCTCGTGCGTACAACTTGGACGAATTGGTCAGTGATCGAAGCAAGGCCGAGGCCGATCTGGACGGCATGATTCTGGAGATGCGCGGGCGCATGAAGGAACGGTAGGAGCTCGCCGTGCTCAGGAGTGTCCTCATCGGAGCAAGCGGTGTATGATGCGCCACCTGCATGCACACTGATTATCCATGGTTGTTTCGAGTTCTGTCCATCGTCGGGGTTCTCCTGTGCCCCGCCGCGGGCTCGGGACTCGCGGCGACGACGAGCGATCTCTCCAAACAGGAATTGATAGGCCCCGTGAAGACTGCGGTGACCCGTCATTCACAACTCCGCACCATCCACCACTTTGATCGTGACGGGCACCTGACAAAGGTCGAACTATTCCCCACGCAAGAAACCGATTCGGCTCAATATCGTCTGTCCTACGATGACGCCGGTCGAGTGACGGAAGAGCAGACGATCGAGCCGGACGGTCATGCGTTGTACAAGAAGATCTATCGATATGGGTTTGACGAACAGGGGCGGCAAGTTGCCATGCTTGCGGCAACCGACGACGGCCAGCTCGCCCACGCCGAATTCAACCTGTATGACGAACATGGCGTCGTCACGGAGGATCTCGCGATCACCGGAAATGGAACCGTTGAAAAATCGCTCTATGACATCAGGGGGAAGCTGATTTATCTCGCCCGATATTTTCAAGGGCGACTGGTTTTGGAGTCGACGCATCATCACGGGCCGCTCGGCCGACTCAAGGAAAGCCGTTTTTATTCAGGTGACGGGATCTTGATGCGAAAAGATGTCTATCGATATAACGACGCCGGTCTGCGGATCGAGCAGCAGAGTGAGTTCTTTCGGAGTGCGCATCTCCGCAAGTCCGTCGTGACGTATGAGTTCGATACCGTGGGGAATTGGACGAAGGAAACGATTCAACGGTGGACTGAGAAAAACGGAGTGCTCTCGCTCCTGGAAACAGTGGTGAGCCGGGAACGACAGATTACCTACTACTAGGACAATCGGAGCGGAACACCGCAGGTGTTCCGCTCCGATCTCACAGGCACAAAGCGCGATCGGCTAGCTGGTCACCGCACCTTCCGAAGCCGACGAGACATGTCGCGAGTATTTACCCATGACGCCCGTGGTGTATCGAGGCTTGGGATGCTTCACTTTCTTTAAGCGCGCTTTGATTTCTTTATCCGTGAGCGCCACATCCAGCCGTCGCTTGGCGATGTCGAACGTAATCGTATCGCCGTTCTTCACTGCGCCGATCGGGCCACCCTTGATCGCTTCCGGCGCCACATGGCCAGCCATCAGGCCGTGCGTCGCGCCGGAGAATCGCCCATCGGTGAGCAAGGCCACGGAATCCCCAAGCCCGGCTCCCACAATGGCAGCCGTCACGCCCAGCATTTCGCGCATCCCCGGTCCGCCTGACGGACCTTCATAGCGGATCACGACCACATCACCGGCTTTGATTTTTCCTGCTTTGACTGAGGCGAAGGCGTCTTCTTCCCGTTCAAATACTTTGGCTGGACCTTGGAACTTCATGATCGAGTGGCCGGCGACTTTTACCACGCAGCCTTCCGGTGCCAGATTGCCCTTCAGGATCACCAGGCCGCCTGTGGGCTTGATCGGGTTCGAGAGAGGCCGTAATACCTGTTGCCCGGCTGTTTCCTTTGCATCGGCGGCTTCTTCGCCGATGGTGCGGCCGGACACGGTGGGCTGATTCGGATGCAAGATGCCGGCGTCCAGCAAACGCTTTGCGACGAGCGTGGTCCCGCCTGCAGCAAAAAGGTCTGACGCGGTGAATCGACCACCCGGCTTGAGGTCCGCGAGGAGCGGGACTTTCCGGTTCAGTTTGTCGAAATCGTCGATGGTCAATTTCACACCCATCTCTCGGGCGACCGCCAGCAAGTGGAGGACGGCATTGGTTGATCCACCGGTTGTGGCCACAGCGGCGATCGCATTCTCCAGCGACTTGCGCGTGATGATCTGCTTGGGTCGCAGATCCTTCTTAAGGAGCTCCATCACCATCTTGCCGCTTTCGAAGGCGACATCGTCTTTGTGTTGATCCATGGCCGGCACACCGTTGCGGCCCATGGCCGACATGCCCAGGAACTCAAACGCGATGGCCATGGTGTTGGCGGTGAACTGGCCGCCGCAGGCTCCCGGTCCGGGACAGGCATGGTCTTCGAGGTCTTTCAGCTCGGCATTCGTCATCTTGCCCGATGCGTGTTTGCCAACCGCTTCAAAGACATCCTGAATGGTCACATCGTGCCCTTGGAAATGGCCCGGCATGATCGACCCGCCGTACAGCATCAATGACGGGACGTTCAATCGTGCGAGCGCCATCACGGTGCCGGGGATGGTCTTGTCGCAACCGGACAGAGCGACGACCGCATCGAACAGGTGGCCGCGGGCCACCAGTTCAATCGAGTCCGCGATGACTTCGCGGCTGATCAGCGAAGCTTTCATCCCTTCGGTACCCATCGAAATACCGTCGGAGACGGCAATCGTGTTGTACTCGATCGGCGTCCCGCCGGCGGCGCGGATGCCGGCCTTCACTCGTTCCGACAACCGCCGGAGGTGAAAATTGCAGGGCATGACCTCGATCCAGGTATTGGCCACCCCGACGATCGGCTTGGACAGATCCTCGTCAGTGAACCCGACGGCTTTGAGCATGGCTCGCGCCGGTGCCCGACCTGGCCCTACCAGCAAATCGTGACTCTTCAGTTTCAGCTCTTTCGGCATGACGTGTTACTTTCCTTTCTTCCCCTCTTTCTTCATCTCGTTCTTCTTGTCCTTGGCTTCTGTCCCGATCACTTCTCCGGTCGCGGCATCGATACAGACTTCTGTGACTTTCCCGTCCGCACCGAGCACTTCCACTTCCCAGGTGGTTTTGCCGTGTTTCTTTTCAAGCTCCGCTTCGACGACCGTGCCGGGGACTTTCTCCACGGCGGTTTTCACCGCCTGCTCGATCGTGATCTTGGCTTCTTTCGCCAGGGTGGCAATATCGCCTTCCTCGCCCTTTTTCTTGTCACTCCAGGCAGGGGTCCCGAGTGCCAACACTGTTCCAACTGCGAGCGTCAGGATGAGCGTGAGAGATTTCATGGGCCACCTCCTTCAGAAAACAGGTTATTGCACTGACATGCTGCCGGGAGCCGACGGAGTGCCGGTGCCTTTGTGGGGATTGGCTCCACCGTGAGGATTCGCAGCAGCGCCACCATGAGGATTGCCCTGTCCGCTGCCGGCGCCTTTATGCTCTTGCATCACTTTGTCATGTTCGGCCTTTTCTTTGGCGCGCTGTTCAGGAGTCAAGAGGCCCAGGACCTCGCGCTTGGTCTTGATGGAGGTGAGGCGCAGGCCGACCTGCATATCTTCGCTCTGCTTCAGCTTGGCTTCGATGGCACCGAGATCAGACTTCTCGTCGTCGGTCAGAGCCTTGAGCTCGCGTTCCGCGACCTGGATATCCGCTTCTGCTTTGATCCGGGTCTTGTCCAGATTGAGTTGGACGTCCTTCAGCTTGGCGACTTGGTCAGCGGTGAGGCCGATCTCTTTTTCGTGCTTGAGGAGATGGCGGATGAGATGGCCGGTGCTGCTGTGCATCATGCCGCCCATGCCGTGTCCACCCATGGCGTTGTGTCCGCCGCCGGCATGTCCTTCTTTGCCGTACCCTTCGGCCCAGGCGCCGGATGTACCCAGCGTTAGGCTCACCGCGGCTGCGAGAGCCAGACTCATGATTGCTGCACGGGATCGTTGCATACGGTCCTCCTTCGGTTAAACTCGCGTGTCATGACGATGAAGAGCGCGCTAGTGCTGTAACAGCCCGCCTTCTCCCTTGAGTCCGTTAAACAAGAATTGCACGGCAAGAGCGGCCAGCAACAGCCCCATGAGGCGCGTCATAATTTTCTCAGCCATCGGGGTCAGCCATTTGGCTCCCTTTGCCCCGAGCGCCAGGATAATGTAGCTTGCCAGACCGACTACCGCAAGGCAAGCGAGCAAAATGCCGCGTTGAGCCCACCCGGTCGCTTGAGCGTCCAGCAAAATGACGGTCGAAATGGCCGCAGGGCCCGCCAGCATCGGGATCGCCAGGGGGGTGATGGCGATATCGTCTTTCCCGCTGGCTTCCGCGGTTTCTGCGGCGGTTTCCATGACCGGTGAACGCTGGGCTCGCAGCATGTCCAACGCCACCAGGAGCAGCACCAGCGCCCCGGCGACCTGCACCGCCGGGAGTGTAATGCCCAGCAGGTGAAACAGCGATTGGCCGATCAGTGCAAAACCGGCCAGTACTCCGACCATTACCAGGCAGGCGAGACGGGCCGTGCGCAGGCGTTGTTGCATCGTATCGCGCGGAGTCATGGCAAGAAAGGCCGGCACCGTCGCGATCGGATCGACGATGACGAACAGAGAGCTGAAGGCCAGCAGAGCGTATTCGGCGAGCGGCATGCAGAGACCTGTATCAGGAACAGTGGAGGAGGCTAGCTTCGTTGGGCGGCGGCCAGTAACTCCGCGCGCGGATCGCCCGTCCGCAAGTGGCTCAGTTGTTCGTACAGCTTTTGTTCCCCCTCAGTCAAAGGGGACGGCAAGACAATTTGCAGTGTGAGGAACAGGTCGCCATGGCCTCCGGCCGCAGTCGGGAGCCCTTTCCCCTTCAACCGAAGTTTGCCTTCGGCACGGCTGCCGGCAGGAATTTTCACGCGGACCGGCTCGGTCAATGTAGGCGCCATGACTTCGGCTCCCAGTGCGGCTTCCCACGGCCACACCGGCAGGTTGGCATGCAGATCACTGCCTTGCTGCCGAAAGACCTTGTCCGGCATGAGGGTGACGTGGAGGTAAAGATCGCCGCGCCGGCCGCCGTTCATGCCGAGCTGGCCTTTCCCCGGCACGCGGACTCTCGTCCCGTTCTGGACGCCTGCAGGAATTTTGACCTCGATGGAATGGGACTCCATCCGGTGGCCCGACCCCAGACAAGCCTGGCAGGGCCGGTTTCTTACCGCGCCGCTTCCGCGGCAGGTGGAGCAGGGGACCGGTTCCATGAGGTTGATACGTTTGGTGACACCGCTCAGGACTTCCCGGAGAGACAGATCGACTTCCGTTTCCAGATCTTCTCCGGATGCCGAAAATTCGTGCTGGCCGGCGGCTCGCCCGCGGCCCCCAAAGAGATTCTCAAAGATGTCTGAAAATCCCTCGCCGCTGAACGAGTGAGTCTGGCCACGGTTTTGGGCTCCGGCGGCCTGGCGGGCTCGCTCATAGGCCTCGGCCTGCTCCCATTGGGCGCCGTGTTGATCGTACTTTTTCCGCTTGTCAGGATCGGAGAGGACCTCATGCGCCTCGTTCATCTCCTTGAATTTCTTCTCCATCTCGGCTTTCTTGGCGCCGCTGTGCATATCGGGATGGAACTGGCGGGCGAGACGGCGATAGGCCTTCTTGATCTCATCGGACGAAGCCGTGCGCGGGATGCCGAGAACCTGATAGTAGTCGCGACCAGAATTTGCCATGGTCCAGTGCTTTCGTGTCGAGTGTTCTGGAAGAGAAGATAATTCTGCAGCTTACGGGGTCAATCCCTTCTTTGCAAGCAATGAACGCCCTGTTCGGCGGGCCGGTAAGGGGAGCGGGGTCAGAATCCCTGGTAGGACAAGCCAACGAACGGGAGCGTGAAATTCAATCCCGAATTGGGGGAGCGAGTTCCTGCGTTGGAGATGTGCATGACACGATAACCTGCTTGAACGGCCCAGCCTGGCGTGAAGTGGTACGCGCCCCCGGCGCCGCCCCACACGAGAAAATTGAACTGGCCCGGCTGCTCAGGAATCCGGCCGCCCAGATCCGTCCACACCGGTCCTCCCCCTCCTTCGATGAAGGGGCGCACCCGTCCAAACGCCGTGAAGGTATAGACCATTTTCGGAGTAAGTCCGATCCCATAGGCTGTAATCGGACTATGAGTATGGAAGGCGGCGAGTTCTGCACCGAGAGCCAGTTGGCCTTGGTACCAGCTCGATCCGATTGGTTCCGTAAGGGTCACCATCCATGAAGGCATGAAGGCTTCCCCGAAGAGTTTTGACGATTGGCTGGGTCCTACGCGTAGAGGAAAGAATGGCCCGGTCGTGAGCCCTATGGTTTGGGTGCCGATCGGTGTTGATGCAGGCTTATCAGATGCGTTGGCTGAGAAGGGCGGAAGGTACACAGTAAGGAACAGTGACAGGGCAAGGCTAAGAATGTGAATCAACTGAAATCGGCGAGTCATGAGTATATAAAATAGTGGAGAGCTTATGAATTAGAATGGACCTTGGCGCGGGCCATCATCTTGCAGTAAGAGCAGATGTCCGCCGTCGTGGGTTGCCGGCAGACGGTGCAGGGGTGCAGTATGGCCTGGTCTTTCTCGGCCATTGTAGTCGGGGAGGCTTCCGGCTTGCGTTGTTTGTCGAGGAACCCGCAATAAAAGGCCTGCTTCGTGCCGGGCGATTCTGTTTCGAGCCGGTTCAATACTTCTTTGTAGAGCAGCGTCCGGGCGCCTTTCGCCATCGGACATTCTTCGACGATGTAGTCGATCCGGTTCAAGACCGAGTAGGCGGCCAATTCTCGCTCGGATAAGCGAAAGAGCGGTTTCACCTTTTTGGCGAACCCGTCGAGGGATGCCGGCAGGTTGGGGGACTGCTTCTCCAAATACTCCTCCTGCCAGCGGAGCACGTTGCCCAGCAGGCGGGCTGCTTCATCGTCGAGATTGTGCCCCGTGGCCATCACATCGTACTTATGTTCCAGCGCCACGCGATTGAACTGGTAGCGTTTGATGGTTCCACATGTACTACAGGTCGGACGGTGAATCAGCATGGCCAGTTCTCGAATACCGGCGCCGGCTTCCTGCTCCACGGTGTGGACGTGCAGGACCGCACCATGCGGGGCGGCCACGGTTTCAGAAAACTTGACCACTTTGGCATGGGATACTTCCGAATAGCCGCCGATGCCCAGGTTCACGTACAGTGCGTCGGCCTTGTAACCCATCTTAAGGAGGACATCCCAGAGCGCCAGGCTGTCTTTTCCGCCCGACACGGCCACGAGGATGCGATCGTCCTTCCCGAACATCTTTTCAGACTTAATGGCTCTGCCGACCTGGTCATGGACATAGTAGTTGAAGCAGTCTTTGCAGAAGGCGGCATTGTGGCGCGGCAGATCGATCACCGCGCGGGTTTTGCATTTCGTGCAGTTCATTCGTGGCTCGATTCTATCGGAGATATGACGCCGCCGGCCTTTACGTGATGATGTGTCTGGATTTGCATGGAGGCCGATGATACGGCTGGCTGTGCGCTGATTGCAAATCGTACCCTGCCGGGAATTTCTCTGTGCTTCACTGCGCAGTTCGCCGACTTCGTCAGAAAGACTGGCAGAGGGGATGATTTCGGCAGTATTCCATTCAAGCCGGCAGTGGTCTCTTTTGGATATCGGTCAGCGCCTTGAGGATATCCGCCGGACGCGGAGGGCAGCCGGGAATGCGGACATCGACCGGAATATGCCGGTCGACCGGTCCGGTCACCGCATAGCTTCCTTTGAAGGCGCCGCAGTTGATGGCGCAGTCGCCCAGCGCGATTACCAGTTTCGGATCCGGCGTCTGTTTGTGCACATCCTTCAAGGCCCGCTCCATGTTGACCGTGACCGGTCCTGTGACGACCAGGGCGTCCGCATGGCGCGGCGAGGCTGCAATGTGGATGCCGAACCGTTCGACGTCATAGACCGGATTGGTCAAGGCGTTCATCTCCATCTCACAAGCATTGCAGGAACCGGTGTCGACTTCGCGGATAGTCAGCGACCGATTGAATGCGGCCGCTTTCTTAAGCACCTCCGGCGTGAGTGGCTCGGAGGGCTGCGTGGCTCGAGGGTGCCGGCCCGTCACCACCCCGGTCTTGAGGCTTTTTTTAAGAATACGAAACATGCGCGACTCCCCCGTTAGAGATCATTTCCGGCATACGAGAGATTGAAACTTTTATTGATCAGCGGAAAATCAGGGATGATATTTCCGATGACGGCCCACTGAATCGCGGGCCAGTTCACAAAAGACGGATCACGGACTTTACAGCGCTGGATAGTTCCGTTTTCCCCTGCCATCACCATGTACAGAATTTCACCGCGCCAGCCTTCAACGGCGGACAAGGCCCATTCACCGGCTTGTGCCTTGCGACTGGATTCCACGGCGACCGGTCCCTGCGGAACCTTCAGCCGAATCTCTCTGATCAGCCGCATGGACTCATGGATCTCATCCATGCGAACCCGCATTCGCGCCCGCACATCGCCGTAGCGATAGTTCACCACCTTGACGGGAAGCTCGTCGTAGGCGGCAAAGGGCCGATCGCGCCGGAGGTCTTGATCGAGGCCCGACGCCCGTCCGACGACTCCCACCACTGCATGATCCCAGGCTGTGCGTTCGGTCAGAACACCGGTGGTCTCTAGACGGTCTATCAAGGAGGCGTTGTGGGCGATGATCGATTCCAGTTCTGAAAAGTCCTGCTCGATGCGGTCCAGTTCAGCGACAATTTCGACCAATTGTGCCGCCGTGAGATCGAGTGCGACTCCACCCACCCGGTTGACGCTCCGGAGAAATCGCGAGCCGGTCAGCCGGTCGTTGAGCTGCATCATCTGCTCTTTCATCCGGCTGCAATGGGCATGGGGCAGGGCATAGGCCGTATCATTACAGATGGCACCTACGTCGCCGAGATGGTTGTGGAGTCGCTCCAGTTCGAGAAATAAACTCCGGAGGTATCGTCCACGGCGTGGTATCTCGAGATGGAGCAGCGATTCGACCGCCTGGCAGTAGGCGAGACTATGGCCGATGGTTGTATCGCCGGATATTCGTTCGGCTAATGGAACTGCTGCGGCCAATGGTTGTTGCTCGAACAGCTTCTCAACGCCGCGATGTGTCCAGAAGTGATGCAGCTCGAGTTGCATGATGGGTTCACCGGCCACGGAAAATCGAAAATGGCCCGGTTCGATGATTCCGGCATGGATCGGACCCACCGGGACTTCAAACACCCCTTCCCCCTCAATGCGGCGGAAGCGGTGTTCGCCGTGCTGCCGACCCAGTATGTGGTCCCAGGGGAAGTCTTTTTTGAGC
Source organism: Nitrospira sp. (assembly GCA_024998645.1). Classification (GTDB taxonomy): domain Bacteria; phylum Nitrospirota; class Nitrospiria; order Nitrospirales; family Nitrospiraceae; genus Nitrospira_D. Next base: position 6,574 of record JACOEJ010000021.1, on the reverse strand, counting down.
GGGTGAGTGCCTTTGGGCCAATGTTCGTGCCGGACCAAGCGCCGCAAGTCCGGATGCCCCTGCGGAATCAATCCGAACATGTCGCGAATCTCCCGTTCGTACCACTGTGCGGCATGAATGTGTGGTGTGATGGAGGGGAATAACCGGTCGTCTCCCGCAAGTTCAGTGGATAACAGCACCCAGCGGTGGGAGGGTTCCAGGGTGAACAGGTAGTGCAATCCATAGGTGTTGCGTGCGGGGCGATTGTCGACCGCCCATAAGAGCGTGAGCCTGCCGTGTAAGCCCTGTCGGGTATGGAGGTAACGGGTGATCGCCGGGAGGAGATCCTTGGAGACGAGAAAATGAGAGAATTCTCTCTGCGTCGTGTCGCGCTGCACGATAGACGGGAAAGCGGCTGTGAGTTCCGCGTCGCAGGACCTTGTCTCTGCCATGGCAATTATCCCCTTAGTGAATCAAGATGATTCGCGTCGCCTCTTCCAACAGTTGCCGTATGGGCTGAGGGAGGAAGAAGCCGAATCCCACGAGTGCTGCGGCGAGCGCAATGATCGGCAGATGGCCTAATGACCAGGCTTCTCCCTGAACAATTCCATCCGGCGGGGTCCCCCAGACCATTCCCGTGATGCGATAGAGCATGCCGCTGAACGCAAGAACGGAGCAAAGTAGAAACAGTCCGGTGAGGCTCAGGCTGCTGAATTGATCCGATAAAGCAAACGTCACCATACCGCCGCTGTTGGTCAACCACTGTCCCGGAACCCCTTGCACAGCCAGAGCCGTGACGATTTGCACTTCACTGATAAATGACGCAAAGGGAGGCAGCGCCGAGAGGGCGAGCCCTGCCACCATCAACGCCATGGCCGTCCAAGGCTGCGCGATGGCCAGCCCCTGCACCTGACCGATCTCCACCGTATGAAAGCGACGATGAATGTTGCCTGCGGCAAAAAACGCCATCGATTTGGCGAACGCATGATTCAGCAAATGAAACAGTCCGCCGAAGGCTCCCAGCGGACCGCCGACTCCGAAGCCGATCATGGCGATCCCCATATGCTCGATGCTGGAGTAAGCGAACAGCCGTTTATAGTTGTGCTGAATGAGGATGAAAAACGCCGCCGTCACAAACGAAGCAAATCCGAGCAGGGCCAGCAGTCCGCCGGTGAAGGCAGGGGGAACGGCGTGATCGACAATGATCCTCATGCGAAGGATTGCATAGACCGCGACAATCTCCAGGACGCCTGCCAGCATCGCCACCACCGGAGCCGGGGCTTCGGTATAGGCATCCGGCAGCCAACTGTGCATGGGCACGAGCCCCACCTTGGTCCCATAGCCCACCAGGATGAAAATGAAGGCCAGCTTCAGCACGTGCGGATTCAGTTGGTCGGCCACCGGTAGCAGTTGGGTCACGTTCAAGGCCTCGCTGACATCCCCCAGCACATGCAGCGACGAATAATAGGTGAGGACCACGCCGAAGAGCGCGAGGGAGATTCCGACGGAACAGAGGATCAGGTATTTCCACCCGGCCTCCAACGATTCTCGCCGTCGCCAGAAGGCAATGAGAAAGGTCGTGGCGAGCGTCGTCGCCTCGATGGCCACCCATTGCACTCCGACACTGTTGGCGACGGTCGCAATCACCATGGCCAGCAAGAACATGTGAAAGAGGAAGAAGAACAAGTTGAGCCGTGTCGGCGCGATCACACCTCGGGCGACCTGGTCATCCATATAGGAACGCATATAGAGCGAGCAGGCCAATCCGACGGCTCCGATGATGAAGAGAATGAAGGTCGACAGGGCGTCGAGATAGACCAATTGTCCCAGCGCCGTGAAGGGACCATCCCGGAGCACCGTCCTGGTGATCATGATTTCTGCCGCCACGAGTAGACTCATGCTGGTGAGATTGATCGCATGCAGCAGTGCGGACCGATGCACGATCAAGCTCAGGCCTCCCGCGAGAAGCGGGGCGATTAACAAGACAAGGACTTCGATCATCAACGGATCCTTTGCTTATTCCTTCAGAACGGTCAGGTGAGTGGTATCCACGCTGTCGAACGCGTCTTGTAGGCGATTCGTATAGATCCCCGCGATCAACGCTGCGATGAGCACGTCGAAGAATACCCCCAGTTCCACGATCAAGGGCATTCCATAGGTGGCGGCCGTGGCTCCTAAGAACAACCCGTTCTCCATGACCAGAAAGCCCACCAGCTGCGTGACGGCCTTTTGCCGGGCGATCATCGTGAAAAATCCGATGAGGACGATCGCGAGGGCGATCGCCAGAGAGTCGCGGGTGAGCAGAAAGCCCAGTGGGATAATGGGTTGAGTGATGAAGAAGGCCAGCATGACCAGGGCGCCGCAAATCAGCAGGCCGGCCGGGACGTTGACGTTCATTACCAGTTCACGTTTGACATTGAGACGCTCGATGACCTTCTTGAGGACCCGCGGGATGATGATGACTTTGATCACGCCGGTCAGCGCCGCCGCGATATAGATGTGATGGTTTCCGGTCAGGAAGGCCACCAGCGCTGCCGTCAGGGCGAGAAAGGCCGACTGCAGCGCAAACAGATCGACGCAGGCGGAGAGCCGCCGCTGCGCTACGATGGCGAAACAGGTGAGTAAGAGGAGCGCTGAACACAAGTCAACGAGCTGCGATCCGATGTGGGGAGAAATCTGCATCTGTTCAGCTCCGAAGGATGTAAAAGAACAGCAGTCCAAGCAGCGCCAGGATAAAAGCGACACCCAAAAGATCCGTCACACGGAACAGCCGCAATTTTGCGAACATACACTCGATGACCCCGATCAACACCGCAAGCCCTGCAATCTTCACCACATAGACCACGAGCCCGATCGTCAATGCGGCCGGCGCCAAGGCGGTCGCAATCCCCCATGGCGCGAAGACGTTGGCGATCAGCGAGAGAAACACCGCCAGCTTCAGGCCGGCAGCCCATTCGATGAGGGCTAGATAGCGGCCCGAATATTCCAGGACCATCGCCTCGTGGATCATGGTCAGTTCCAGATGCGTGGCCGGATTGTCTACCGGCACCCGTCCGGTTTCCGCGAGAGCCACGATGAACAGGGCTGCCAGCGCCATGAGATGGGGCGACGGATCCGTCACGATCCCTTCCAGCAGCGCGGTTTTATGGACAATGGTGCTGAGATTGGTGGAGCCGGCGGTGAGCGCGATGGCAAAAATGGAGAGGATCATGGCCGGCTCTGTCAGGGATGCGACGATCGCTTCCCGGCTGCTGCCCATTCCACCGAACACCGATCCGGCATCAAGCCCTGCGAGGATCAGAAAAAACGTTCCCAGCGCCAGAAGATACACGAGCGCGATGATGTTCCCCGCAAAGTTCAGAGGGGTCTGGGACGTGAACGTGGGAACCAACAGCCCCGCGGAGAGCGTGGAGGCGAAGAGAATGTAGGGAGTGGCGGTAAAGATCCATGAGGTGGTCGTCGAAATCACCGGCTGCTTACGGAAGAGCTTGGCGAGGTCGGCATAGGGCTGGAAGACACCGGCGCCTTGCCGGCATTGGAATCTTGCCTTCACTTTGCGGATGAGTCCCACGAGGAAGGGAGAGACCGCGAGCAGGACGATGACCTGTGCCGTCACGAGCAACAGGGATTGAATCAATGGCGACATCCTACGTGCGTCTCCTAGACGGCGAACAGCAACAAGACGACCAGCGTCACGAAAATATAGGCCAGGTACAGATGGAGGCTGCCGGCCTGAAGAATGCGCAGGCGGTCAGCGATTCTCATAAAGATATGGACCACCGGATTGTAGAGGTACTTCTCAAAGACCGGCTCGATGTGAAACTCAAACTTCCGTTGTTTGGCGAAGTAGCGGGACTCTTGCAGAAACTCTGTTTCGAGCTTGATGGTCGGCTGGTAAATGGTGCTGAAGACTCGCTTAATCGGTTGGACAAATCCCGTGGCCGTGTATTCCATCCGCGGGGAAAGATTGATCCCGCAACCCCAGGTCTTGTAATAGCGCTTCACCATCCGGCCGCCAAAGAGAAAGGCCAGGGTCAGGCCGAGGAGCCCGCCCAGGATCAGCATGGCTGCCAACATAGGGGGCGAGACGCTGGAGAACTCCATGTTCACCGGCGCCAGGGCCCAGCCATCGAGTGCGAGCACCTTGTCGCTGATCGACACGCCGGTCAACGGCGCGGTAATCCGGTCGAGGAGCGGCACCACGATCATGGGAGCCAGACCAAGCCCGACGCAGAGCAGAGCCGGGATGGCCATTCCGATCCGCATCGATGTCGGAACCTCTTCGGCATGGCGCGCGTGGGCACTTCGAGGGAGAGCCAGAAACGAGATGCCGAAGGCCTTGGCAAAACAGGCCAGGGCTAAGACGCCGGTCAGGGCCAGGATGGCTGCTGCGATTGGGAGCATCAGCTTGAGGAACAGATCCGGGAACTGAAAACTCAGGAAGAGGGTCTGAAAGACCAACCATTCGCTCACGAATCCGTTGGTCGGTGGAAGGGCCGAGATCGATACCGCGCCGATGAGAAAAAACAGACCGGTCCAGGGCATGCGCCGGAGCAGCCCGCCATACTCTTCCATGTTACGCGTGTGGGTGGCGTAGACGAGAGAGCCTGCTCCCAGGAAGAGTAAGGCTTTGAACATGGCATGGTTGATCGTGTGGTAGAGCCCGGCCAATAGGCCCAGCGCAGCGAATTCCTTGAGCCCGTATGTTTGAAAGATCATGCCGGCACCGATGCCGAGCAAAATGATGCCGATGTTTTCCACGCTGTGAAACGCCAGGAGCCGCTTGAGGTCGTGCTCCATTAGCGCATACATCACACCCAGTATGGCGGACAGGGTTCCGACGAGCAGCACCAGGAAGCCCCACCACCAGGGGAACTGTCCGCCCAGAAAATCGAAGTAGACCCGGATGAGCGCATAGATCGCGGTCTTGATCATGACGCCGGACATGAGAGCCGAGATATGCGACGGCGCGGCCGGGTGAGCGTAGGGCAGCCAGACGTGCAACGGCACGATCCCGGCTTTTGTGCCGAAGCCGATCAGGGCGGCGAGAAATACCAGGGTCCGCATCCCATCTGGCAAGGCCTGCTCCGGGTGTCGAAAGGCCTCAAACGAGAACGATCCAGCCGATTGAAACAGGATTAGGTAGGTGAGGATGACAAAGGCGGTGCCCACGTGCGTCATGACCAGGTAGAAGAAGCCGGCGTAGCGGACGTCGGCCTTCTCATGTTCCGTGACGACGAGGAAGTAGGAGGCGAGAGACATCAGTTCCCAAGCAATGAGGAAGAAGAATCCGTTGTCGGCGATGACCACAAGCATCATGGAGAGCAGGAACCCGTTCGTCAGGGCTGCCAGCGCGGCTACAGAGACCCGGCCATGAAACTCCTTGAGGTACCCCATGGCATAGAAAGAGGCGGCCAGCCCGGCGAGGGAGATGGTCAGGACGAAAAAGGAAGCGAGCGGATCGAGCCGGACCGCAAAGGCGAGCAGGGGAATGGGCGATGCGACAATGGCCGTCACGGGTTCGGGCGCCACCAGCCCGCTAAGCCCTAATGTGATGCCGATGAGACTTGCCGCACAGGCACAGACGCTACCCACTATCCCTTGCGTCTGCGGCTTTCGCGGGACACAGAATGGAAGCACGAGGCCGAGCCCATGGCAAAGAATCAGAGCGATTAGCAGAATATACATAAAGCCGGCATCTATCCTGTTCCTTTAAATCGGCGCCCGACCGCGATGACTATGCTGTTCCCATTCAAGCGAGTATATTGTCATTGGAACATGTGTCGTGGCCCTGTTCAATTGATTTCTGGAGACACGGCCAACTCCACCTGCGTATTCCTTTTGGCCCGCTGATGATGAAGTATCGGTGGCCCGAGTGGCACGATCGCCTTGCCGGTATAGGCCTGCGAAAGACTTCCTATCGCGTGATAAAAAGCGAGGGTTCCAACTACAAGATGTGCGACACCCGGAAGCGTTTCTGAGATCAGATCCAACCTCATACACACAGTGGAGAGGAACGTCAGGGTGATGACGACATGGAGGAGGCTTAAGGCCACAGACCGGTATGCGGTCAGATAGACCATGACCGCTGAAAAGAACGCATACACCAGGTTGATCGGAACAAAGAGCGCGCCATCAAGATGAAATGACGTGCTCACGCTGACCATCTGGGCGGTCGACACGGTGAGCCAAAAGAAGCCATACATTGTGAGGGCGGTCCCTCCAAGCTGTTCATGGTATCGGATATCGGCAATCCCGGCGAGCATCTGAACAAGACCGCCAAACACCAGCGCAATGACCAGCACCCCCACCTTATCGACTGCTGGGATTCCTCCGACCTGTGCCGCGCCTACGGTCAAGGCTCCGACGGCGAGACCGAACAACCCGATGGCCAGCACATCGACCTGGCGACTGACAGTTTCAGATTTTGTCATGTTCTCTTCCTCAAAATCCTCGCCTGCTCTAAATACGCATGGCCTATTAGGAGCCCTCCTCCACCAGAGGGGGCTGGACGCATCCCGCCTTGGTTACTCCTGTTTCAGTGATCCTGCTTATGGACCAGCGGATCGATTTCTTTCTTCGCGTCTTCGGTCAC
>JACOEJ010000125.1 GCA_024998645.1 Nitrospira sp. | reverse complement strand
GGCTTCGTGCAGCGCTTCCTCGGCCAGATCGAAATCCTTGAGCAGCCGGATGAGCGTCGCAAGCACCCGGCGCGACTCGGACCGGTACACCGCGTCGGCTTTTGCACGGGCTTGAGTTGTTGCATCGTCGCTCATGGCCGGATCTCTTACGCGCAGCCATGTTCCTTCATCGGACGGACCTCCACACTGCCGTAACGGGCGGCGGGGAAATGCGTGGCGATGCGGATCGCATCATTCAAATCGGGCACATCGAGCATGAGAAATCCGCCCAGCTGTTCTTTCGTTTCGGCAAACGGCCCGTCGGTCGTCGCGGCCTTTCCCTCGCGGACCCGGACGGTCGTGGCGGTCTCCACCGGATGGAGCGGGGAGGCCGCCAGCAGTTGGCCGATCTTCTGCAAGCGGTCGCAGTAGGCCATCGATTCGTCCGAGAGCGCAACCCGCTCGTGGTTCGGCAGGGCATGGAGGATGTTTTCTTCGACATAGACCAGGCAAAGGTATTTCATAGCGTGCTCCGGATTTCGGTGAAGGTCATGCTGACGCCACTCAGCGATCATCAGCACGGTTATTTGGCGCGCGGATTCATTTCCCATAGGGCGAATGTGTTGCCCTCCGGGTCCTCGCAGATCACGAAGTAGCCCATCCCAGGCACCGGTGTTTTGGGCTTACAGATGGTCCCGCCGAGCTTCAGGACTTTTGTGGCGGCCTTGGTCACCGAGGGGACGGCGATATAGTTGGTGATGGACTGTGCGGGGTGCATACGGGGCATGAGTCCGCCGTCCGGCGTGCCGTTTCCCCCACCGGTGTCGATGTGCCAATAGTCGGCTATCGCCGCCGGAATCTTGTTGAATGTCCAGCCGAAGAGGGATCCATAAAACGTTCTTGCGCGGTCGATACTGTCTGCCGGGATTTCAAACCAGACAAGGCTGGCCGCAGCCCGCCCCTTCGCGGTTTTGGCTGTCCGTGCTTTCTTTGGCATGATGTCCTCCGGTTGAGATGGCGGAATCCGTATTCACACAAGATAGTCGTCGGGGGGTGCTGAAATCGACAACGGACCGTCCGTTAAAAAAGCGCAGAGTCTTTCGCCGTCTGGCCGGATAGGCATGGGCAAAGAACCCAGCGAAGTGTGGACGAAATTTCCAGCTTCGATATCGTGCCTGATGAGCGTAGGAAGAACAACAGGTGTGCGTTTGTAAAATGGGTAAGTAGAAATCTGCGCAAACGCACAATTTCGTTCTCGAACCGAAAACAGTTGTGTACAGTCGGCACAGTGAGTCGAACGAAAGGACGTCTGATGAAGGCTGCCACGATGCCCAATGAGTTGTTTCTTGATATCCGTGAACATGCGCGAATGCGCGTGCCGGTCCCATTTTCTTGCGCGCTGGCTGAAAAGGCGCGGCCGCGCTGGTTTGCGAAGAAACGGGCCGGCCTCGGTGTGGTGTACGATGTGTCCCTCAAAGGGGCCCGAGTCACCAGTGAAGCTCCGATGAATCCGGGCGATCAGGTCACGGTGCTGTTGCGTCTGCCGAAACAAGTGGCTCCGTTGGCGGTTGAGCGGGCGACTGTCCGATGGGCCAAGGACCAGACCTTCGGACTTGAGTTCATGCATCTGACGTCCACTGCGGCCACGCGACTGAAGCGCTTTCTCTCTCTGCAAGACCACCCAGCTGTGTGATTCCTCTCGGTGTTCGATTGCCCGCGGAAGGTTCCTCTCCCTCGCCCGACTAAAAGCCGGGATGCCGGCGCCTGATTCAGTTGACTCTCCCTCCTTCCCTCAGTAGCCTGCGCACACGGCCTGTGTTTCAGCAGGTTGCGAAAGGCATGCGATGGACGGTCTACATCAGCTCGAGATGGTCATCTTGTTGTTGGCGGTGGTCCTGCTGTTGACCACCGTTGCACAGAAGCTCGTCGTTCCCTATCCCATCTTGTTGGTCATCGGTGGATTGATCCTCGGTCTGATCCCGGGACTTCCCACGGTCATGCTCAGTCCTGATCTGGTCTTTCTCGTGTTCCTTCCACCCATCCTCTGGGCGGCCGCGTACTTTACGTCCTGGCGGGAGTTTAAGGAGAATCTGCGTCCAATTTCATGGTTGGCGGTGGGCCTGGTGTCGGCCACGACGGCGGCGGTTGCGGCGGTCGCGCGCGCGGTGCTGCCGGGACTCGGATGGGCGGAAGCCATTGCTTTGGGCGCCATTGTCTCTCCGCCGGATGCGGTTTCGGCCACTGCCATCGGGAAGCGCCTGCGCATTCCCCGTCGTGTGATGACGATTCTGGAAGGTGAAAGCCTGGTGAACGACGCGACTGCGCTGGTGCTGTATCGCGCTGCTGTCGGGGCTGCGGTCGGCGGGAGTTTCGTGTTGGGCGATACGCTCCTGCAATTTGTGTTGGCTGCCGTCGGGGGCGTCGCGATCGGGATCGCCGTCGGGATGGTGTCGCGATGGGCGCTCTGTGCGACGACCGACAGTTTCACCGAGATCGCCATTACGCTGCTCGCTCCCTATGTGGCCTGGGTGCTGGGCGAAGTGACGCATGCTTCGGCGGTGCTGGCCTGTGTCGCCGGAGGCCTGCATGTGCGGCAGCATTTCAGCGCGGCGGTCGCACCGGTGACCAGGCTGCAGGCGCGGGCGGTGTGGGACCTGCTGATCTTCGTGCTGAACGGGTTCATTTTCATTTTGATCGGGCTCCAACTCGGCGCCTTACGTACCGCCATTCCGGCCGACCGGTTCGGCGCAGTCTTGATGGCCGGCGCGGCGGTCAGTCTGACGGCGATCGTTGTGCGTCTCGCCTGGGTGCCGGCTGCGGCGGCGTTGCCCCGGCTGATGAGTGCGACGTTGCGGGCTCGCGATCCGATGCCTCCCTGGCCGCATATTTTCGTCACAGCCTGGACCGGCATGCGCGGGATCGTCACGCTGGCGGCCGCGCTGGCTCTGCCGGTGTCGACGGCGGCCGGCACGCCGTTCCCGTTTCGCGCAGAGATCATCTTAATCAGTTTTTCCGTGATTCTCGCCACCCTCGTGCTGCAGGGACTTTCACTCACGCCAATCATCCGTAAGTTGCATCTTGAGGAAGACCGCGGGCTTCTTGAGCGGGAAGAAATGCTCGCACGCGAACAGGCGGCCTCGGCGGCACTAGGGCGGTTGGATGGATTGGCAGGGGAAGACGGTGTGCGGGTGGAGCATGTCGAGCGTCTACGGGTTCATTACAGTCGCCAGCTCCAACGGTTTGCCGGGTCAAGCCCCGTCGATGCGGACTGTTCGTTCGAGGCCGGCGAACAGTTCCGGCAGTTGCGGCATGACACGTTGACCGCCGAACGGCTCGCGTTGATTCAATTACGGAACGAGGGAACGATCAGCGATGAAGTCTTGCATCGGCTCGAACATGAAATCGATGTCGAAGCGCTGCGCGCCGGTATCGGCGAGCGCCGTGTGCCGCGTTGAAGATCCACGATTTGTATTGGTTTGGATGGGCGCCTCCCGTCCCTGTGAAGAGAGGGGGCGGATCGCTTACAGTTCGATGCGTTGATAGGACGGTGCGGCCAGGTCCTGCCGGAGCAGATCCCACTCAATCAGAAAGATCGTCGAGCGTGCCGCACTCATTGAAAGCCGGCGTTCGCCGTCTTTCGCCACGACACTCTCAGCTTTCGTGAAATCCATGGTGAGGTCCGGCCCGGTCCGGTTACACACGAACAGCGGTAGACTCGTGTCGCGCGTGCAGCGCTCCCATTCGCCGTTGGGGCCATGAAACCCCGGCGCCCAGGCGGCGGCGGACACCAGCATGCGCGCGCCTTGTCGTCGAAGGCTGTCGGCAATGCCCGGAGAGTACGCGTCGGCGCAAATGAGCAACCCCACGCGATCGAGCGGCGCGGCTGCGACCGGGATCGCCTCTGTTCCCGGTGTCGACCAGGATTCCGATCCGACGCGCAATGAATTGATCTTTCGGTGAGTGCCGGAGAGCTTGCCGTCCGGGGTGATCACGAAAAGAGAATTATGCAACTGCTTCGTGCGCTGATCCTGTTCCGGCTGGGAGAGAAAGAGCGTAATGTGCAGCCGCGATGCGAGGCGCCCCATCTGTGCCATCCACTCATCCGGCTGGGGGACGATCCAGTCGGTGCCGATTCGATCGACAAAACTATAGCCGCAGACCGCGAGTTCAGGCGTGAGGATCCAGGCGGCGCCGGCTTGGGCCGCCCTCGTGACCGCAGTTTCGATCATCCGTCGATTCCCCGGGAGGTCGCCGGGAACCGGCGCCAGATGCAGGAAGGCGATGCAAAGGGTAGGTGTAGCCATGGTCCGCATCATACAGGGTTAGCCTGGTCGGCGCGAGCGGCGATGCGGCCGATTCTCCTCGCCGATGACTGTTGGCCGTCGGTAGCGGTGTGGTATGCTGCGCACCCATTATGGCTATCGACCAGACACGTCAGGGAGAACTGGCCGCGGCGACGGCGCGCCGCAGGACCTTTGCGATCATCAGCCATCCGGACGCGGGTAAAACCACGCTCACGGAAAAGCTGCTGCTCTACTCCGGGCTCATCCGGACGGCCGGCATGGTCCGCGGCCGCAAAGGCGGCAAGACCGCTGCTTCCGATTGGATGGGTATGGAGCAGGAACGCGGCATTTCCATCACCGCCTCGGCCATGCAGTTCCCTTACAAGGATGCGATCATCAATCTGCTGGATACGCCGGGCCACCAGGATTTTTCGGAAGACACCTATCGGACGCTGACGGCCGCCGACAGCGCAATCATGGTCATCGACGCGGCCAAAGGCGTGGAGACGCAGACGCGTAAGTTGTTTGCCGTATGCCGTCTGCGGCGGATTCCGGTGCTGACGCTGATCAATAAAATGGATTTGCCGGGGCGTCCGCCCCTCGATCTGATGACGGAAGTGGAACAGGCTCTCAATATTCACGCGAGCCCGATCAACTGGCCGATCGGATCCGGGAGCGATTTCG
>JACOEJ010000124.1 GCA_024998645.1 Nitrospira sp. | reverse complement strand
CGGCCGAAGTATTTCGAGCGGACTTGAAAGGCGGCATGCAACAGCGCGAGGAGGTCGTCGTCCGGGCTGTTCAAGACGGACAGCGATTCCGCTCTCGTGAGGGGCTCATCGTTGAGCGCTTTGTTCGCCAGTTGCATGTAATCGGTCATGACAGACACCTTTCAGTCGTGCGTGCGGAAAACGGATGTGATCAATACGGGTTGTGCAATATCGAGACGGGAGAAAACCTACACGGTTTCAAACGGAGAAGCAATGCCCTGATAGGGGACGGCACGGACGGAGGATGGGTCGCTCTCTGCGCCTGCGGCGGGTTGGCCGGCTTCGAGCCAGGGGAGTGCGGTGAGCGTGTTCCAGCGGGCGCAGCGGCGGCAGCGGCCGGACCATTCCAACGATTCCTGCTGGCACTGGGTGCAGATGTAGGGCACGATCACACGCTTCTTGAAACTGAGCGCTTTCTTGAGTTCGACGATGGCCTGCTCGAAGTGCTGCTTACGCAGGTACAGGTTGGCCATGATCTTGTGATAGTCCAACAGATGGTCCTGCGGCCCTTCGATAGTGGAAAGCACATCGAACGCTTCGTCGACCATTTCAAGCCGATAGTAGAGCTTGCCCAGATAGAACTGGAGCACAGGATTCTGAGGGTCTTGCTGCAGGGCTTCCTGATACACGCGGATGATCTCGCTCGGCTCGCCTTGCTCCAGGAACAGTTCCTCCAAGCGATGGAGAATGATGACACTTCTGGTCCGGTTGTAGACTTTCTTCAGAATCTCAACGGCGTCCTTCGTCTTACCTTCATGGATGAGGATCTCCCCGATGCCGATGTAGGCAGGCAAAAAGCTGCGATCTTTCTTGATGGCGCCGCGGAAATACCGGCGGGCCTTGTCTGGGTGTCCCCGCTCCAGCAGTTGGCGGCCGACTTCATACATGCAACCGACGAGGAGATCCGCTTCGGCCTGCTTTTCCGATTCCGGCAGGTTCGCTTTCAAGAGGCGGTGTTGAATTTCCAGCGCATCACTCCACTTTTCCAATCGGATCAGCAGGTCGCGTTTGCGAATGAGTGCCGTCAGGTTGTCCGGTTCGATCTTCAGAATCTTCTGCAAGGCCTGCAGCGCGTCCTCATAGCGTTTGGCTCCCTCGAGATCTTTGCCCAGTTCCAGCAGGACCTCGATATTCCGGTCGTCGACGCGATGAGCATGCTGGTGCAGCCGGATGGCTTCGGCATAGTTGAGTTCGGAACGGTAGATATTGCCGAGCCACAGCAGAGAGTCCACACGATTCGGGTCCATCGCCAGCGCTTTCTCAAAGAGGCTCATGGCCTCGACCGTGCGCTTGGACATGAAGGCGTGAGTGCCTTCGCGGTGCAGGGCGTCCACTTTTTCTTTCCGTCGTGCCAGGCGGCTGCTTTGCCAGGTGAGAATGGCATGCGCGGTTTGTTGCAGGCCCACCACGAAGGTCACGACTACGGCGCCGATTGCCATGGAAATGAGCACCAGCGTCACCGGGCTGAGTTCAAATTCCACGGCAGAGCTGGTGCGGACCATCACCATACCGGGGTTCAGCTCACGGAAATAGCTATAGATGAAGACGCCGGCGCTAATGAGGAAGATGGTGAGCAGCAGTCTGAACATGGTCTAGACCGATTTTCGTGCTTTGGGGGTCCTGACTATAATACGGCGTTTGGGTGCTGCAGGCTTTTCGGGTTTCTCTTCCGGCTTCTCTTCCGGAATGCTCAGTGGCTTCGCATCGCTCCAGAGGCGTTCCAGCGCGTAGTGCTCGCGGGCATCCTGTCTGAAAATATGCGCGACGACATCGCCGAAATCCATCAGGACCCACTGGCCTGACGTGGTGCCTTCGATGCTGATCGGCCGGTCGCCCTGGCCGGTCAGGATGTCGCTGACATGGTCTGCAATGGCGCGCGTTTGCCGGTCCGACTCTGCCGATCCAATGACGAGGTAATCTGCTATCGAGGTTAACGGACCGACGTGGAGGATCTGGACATCCAGGGCCTTCTTGTCGAGCATCGCTCGACCGATATCAATAGCTGTGACCTTAGATGTGCGTGCGATGCTGATCCTCCCGATATAACTGTTGTCGAAGTATATAAGATTCCACAGGGGGCGGCAACAAATTTGCCAGCATGGACCCGCGCTGAATGCGGTGTCTGATGTCGGAGGCAGAAATGGGAGAGGGTGGAAGTGGTAAGCAGATGATTCTTTGCCCGGAGGGGAGTGGCAGGTCAAGCCGATCGAGTGCCCCGGTATCCAGCGGTGCCAGCTGGTTGGGAGTGATGTTTCGAAGAAAGGGCAGTGTGGCCAAGCTCTGGAAGGACTGTCCCGGCCTGGAGATGACCACGAACGAGCAGGCGGCCAGCAGCGCATCGGGTTCTCGCCAACTGGGTAAATCGAGGAAGGCATCCAGGCCGATCAGGAAATACAGCAGGGTTTCAGATCCGTACCGGCGCTGAAGTTCACGGACGGTATCGATCGAGTAGGATTTCCCCTGGCGTGAGATTTCGATATCGGAGAGCTCGAATCCCGGCGTGTCCGCGATGGCGAGACGCGCCATTTCATATCGGTGGTGGGCCGGGGCGAGGGTTCTGTCTTGCTTGTGCGGAGGATCTCCCGTTGGAATGAACAGCGTCCGGTCGAGAGCCAGAATTTCATGCGCCTTCCGGGCGATGGCCAGATGGCCGTTGTGAATTGGATTGAAGCTGCCGCCGAAGAGGCCAAGGCGCATAGGTCGTGCTGAGTGCTGAGTGCTGAGTCCTGGGGGGCTGAATTCTGAATCGGATGAACGCATAACTCAGTATTCAGGACCCAGCACTAGAGAATGACCAGGTTATCGCGATGGATCACTTCGTCATATTCCTGCGGCCCGATCTGTTGCTGGATGTCCTGAGTCTTCAGCCCTTTCATGCGGCCCAGCAGGTCTGAGGAGAAATTCACGAGACCCCTGGCAAATTCTTTTCCGTCCTGATTGATGCAGCTGATCGGATCACCCGAGTCGAATTGTCCGGTGACCTCAATAATTCCTGACGCGAGCAGACTCTTTCCGCGCAGGGTCAGGGCTTCGACGGCACCCTGATCGACCCGGATGTGTCCGCGCGGGCGAAGGGTAAAGGCGATCCAATGCTTGCGGCTGTTCAGGCGGCGTTCCTTCGCGAGGAAGAGGCTCCCGCCTGGCTCCCCTTTCAAGACTCTCGGGAGCAAACCGGGCTGTTGGCCGTTGACGATCAACGTGGCAACGCCGTACTCACCGACCTTCTTGGCTGCGCGTACTTTCGTAGCCATGCCTCCGGTCCCCTCGAAGGTGCTGGAGGCGCCGGCTTTGCGTTCGACTTCTTCAGTGATCTCGGTAATAAGGGGGATCAGCGTCGCGTCGGGATTCTTGCGCGGATCATCCGTGAACATGCCGTCGACATCCGACAAGATGACGAGCAGATCGGCATCGACCAGCTGCGCGACTTGTGCGGCGAGGGTATCGTTGTCACCGACGCGGATTTCTTCGACGGCGACGGTATCGTTTTCGTTGATAATCGGCAGCACGCCGAAGCCGATGAGGGCCGTGAGCGTATAGCGGGCGTTGAGAAATCGGCGGCGGTCGGCGAGGTCCTCGTGAGTCAGCAAAATCTGGGCGACTTGAATGCCGAGCGGCTCAAAGGCTTTTTCATAGGCCCACATCAGCCGGCTCTGTCCGACGGCGGCGGCGGCCTGCTTGATGGGGAGACTCTTCGGATATTCTTTGAGCTGCAGCTTTTTGATGCCGGAAATGATGGCGCCGGACGAGACGACAAGGACCTCTCGTCCGTCTGCGCGTAATGCGGCGATTTCGCCGGCCAATCGCTCGATCTGTTCGGGCCGCAATCCGGTCGATCGGGATGCGATCAGGCTGCTCCCGACTTTCACGACTATGCGTGTGGCTTGTTTTAGGAGTTCGTCTCGCACGGCGTCGTCCTCAGGGACTCGACTTGTTTCCCGACATACGTGATGAGTTCGGTGAGTCCTTCCCGGGTGGCGGCTGACACGGGAAAACACTTGTACTTGCGTTTTTTGCAGTAGGCTTGGAGCTGGCTCAGGCGGTCGGACGTTCCGCTGATATCAATTTTGGTGGCTACGATCGCACAGGGGCGGTGATTCAGCGATTCGTCGTAGGCATCCAATTCCTGCCGCATGATCTCCAGGCTCTGGACCGGTTCGTCCGGCGCCCATTCGGACACGTCCACGAGGTGGAGAATCATCGCGGTGCGTTCGATGTGCCGGAGAAACTGAAAACCTAGGCCCTTGCCTTCAGAGGCGCCTTCGATCAACCCGGGAATATCGGCGACGACAAAGCTGCGGTCTGCTCCCCAGCGGACGACGCCGAGGTTCGGAATCAGCGTCGTGAAGGGATAGTCGGCGATCTTTGGACGCGCAGATGAAATGGCGGCGATGAGGGTCGATTTGCCGGCGTTCGGAAAGCCGACGAGCCCGACATCCGCCAGAAGCTTGAGCTCGAGGCGGAGGTGCTTTTCTTCGCCCTCGGTGCCGTGTTCGAAGTGGGTCGGCACGCGGTTCGTGGGAGTGGCAAAGTGGCTATTGCCGCGTCCGCCACGTCCGCCATGGGCAATGACGACGCTCTCTCCGTTGGTGACCAGATCGGCCAGGACTTCGCCGGTCTCCTGATCGTAAATCACGGTGCCGACGGGGAGTGCGACGGTGACGGGCTTGCCGCGGCGTCCGCTGCAATGGGAGGCGCCGCCGTGCCGTCCGTCTTCGGCTTCGTAATGTTTCTGATAACGGAGGTCGAGCAGGGTCGTGAGTCGATGTGAGGCGGTGAAGATGACGTCGCCGCCGTTTCCGCCGTCACCGCCGTCCGGCCCGCCGCGCGGAACAAACATTTCTCGACGGAAACTGCCTGAGCCGTCTCCGCCTCGCCCGGCTTTTACAAAGACCTTTACTTCGTCGACAAACATGGCATGTCCCCGTTCAGAGTCGAGAGTATACCTGACCCTGCCCCCGATAGGGGAGGGTCAGGGTGGTT
>JACOEJ010000020.1 GCA_024998645.1 Nitrospira sp. | reverse complement strand
TTCTTTCCCCAACAGGACACGGGGCGCATGTTCGGGAATATTCAAGCCGCGCAGGACATTTCGTTTCAGGCCATGCGGCAGAAACTCATCGAGGTCGTGGACATCATCAAGAGCGACCCGGCCGTGGACACCGTCACGGGATTCAGCGGCGGCGGTTCCAGCGGGAACACCAATGCCGGCCGTATGTTCATCTCGCTGAAACCGCTCGAAGAGCGGCAGATGAGCGTGGATCAAGTGATTGCCCGCCTGCGCCCCAAGCTGGCGAAAGTGACGGGCGCCCCGACGGTGTTGCAGGCAATTCAGGATCTGCGTATCGGCGGACGCGCCAGCAGCGCGCAATATCAATATACGCTTCAAAGCGTGGACCTGGCCGAGCTGAACACCTGGGCGCCCAAGGTCGAACGGCAGTTGCGCGCGCTGCCGGAAATTACGGACGTGAACAGCGATCAGCAGGACAAGGGCCTGCAATCGCTCGTGGTATTCGATCGCAGCACCGCCTCCCGGCTCGGGATCAGTCCCCAACTGATCGACGATACGCTCTACGATGCGTTCGGCCAGCGGCAGGTCTCCATCATGTATACCCCGCTCAACCAGTATCACGTCGTGATGGAGCTGGCCCCGCAATATTGGCAGAACCCCTCGACGCTGCAGGAAATCTATGTGCGGTCGCCGGCGGGGGCCCAGGTGCCGCTTAGTGCCGTGACGCGTTACGAACCGACGAATACGCTCCTGCTCGTCAACCATCAGGGGCAATTTCCCGGCGTGACCCTGTCGTTCAATATGGCTCCGGGATCTTCGTTGGGCGATGCGGTCCAGGCGATTGAAAAGGCGACGCGGGAGATGGGACTTCCGGCCGGTGTCAAGGGTACGTTCCAGGGCGCGGCCAAAGCCTTCCAGGCCTCCGTCGACAACCAGCCGTTTCTCATCCTCGCCGCGCTGGTCACAGTGTACATCGTATTGGGGATTCTCTATGAGAGTTACATCCATCCCTTGACGATCCTGTCCACGCTGCCGTCCGCCGGAGTGGGCGCGCTGCTCGCATTGCTCCTGTTCAAGACGGAGCTGAGCATGATCGCGCTGATAGGGATCATTCTATTGATCGGCATCGTCAAGAAGAACGCCATCATGATGATCGACTTTGCGCTGGATGCGGAACGCAAGGAAGGGAAGACCCCGGAGGCGGCGATCTACGAGGCCTGTCTGTTGCGCTTCAGACCGATCATGATGACGACGATGGCGGCCCTATTCGGCGCGCTCCCGCTGGCGCTGGGGACGGGGGTCGGGTCGGAATTGCGCCGGCCGCTCGGGATCGCCATCGTCGGCGGGCTCCTGGTGAGCCAGTTGCTGACGCTCTATACGACGCCGGTTATCTATCTCTATCTCGATCGTTTGCGTTTGCGGTTTTCGCGATTGCGCACCGGCCGAGGGATGAGCCGGCCGCTTCCTCAGGGTACTCATTTGCCGGATGTCCCTGGTGCGTAACGGGTCTCAAGAAATTTTAACTTGCTTGAAAGCCAACATCCGACGGAACTGAACCCGATGGATGGACTGTATCTATAGGAAGTCAGTGTTTGTGCTTGTGTGGGGATTGATCGGTACCGGAGCCATGGTCCTCTCGCACTCGCGATGCGAAGCGACGATAAGCGAACCGTGTCTGACGCGAAGGAGATACGCAATGAGGACTCCAGCCCCAATCCATCACCTTCAACGAATCAGTCCCTGGTCTTTCCGGACCATGGTGCTCACCGGTGTGTTGGCTATTGTCGCCAACAGCGCTGTTCCACCGACAGCGAACGGGCTGGTTACTCCTGAAGAAATCAATACTGTCCGGGTCTATAAGAAAATGGCTGAAGTCACCGTGCTCGTCGCGTCCGCATACACAAGCACGCATCACATCACGCAAGGTAATGGTCGAGGGATCGGGTCCGGCGTGCTCATCGATGAGCACGGGTCGATTATCACGAATGCTCATGTCGTGGAGGGGGCTGCACACCTGATGGTTACATTGCATGATGGGACGCGGCTTCCTGCGGAACTCGTCGGAAGCGATTTGCAGTCTGATGTCGCGTTACTCCGGATCGTACTCCCGAAAGGGAAGCATCCCCACGCCACCCTCGGTGATTCCGACAAGCTGGAAGTAGGGCAGAAAGTCCTCGCGATCGGACACCCATTTGGATTGGGCTACGCGATGTCCAGCGGGATCGTAAGCGGCTTTGGAAAGCTTATCGAGACGAAACAGGAAGTGTTTCAAGATCGTATCATCCAAACTACCGCACCGATCAATCCCGGAAACAGCGGGGGGCCGTTGGTTGATTCCGATGACCGGGTGATCGGCCTCAATTCCTCGATTCTAATGGGGGCTCAAAACATCGGCTTCGCGATTCCCATTAATACGGTCAAATCGGTCGTGTCCGCCTTGCAGTTGCACGGCCGCGTGATTCGACCGTGGCTTGGGATCAAAGGGAAGTTTGTGACGGATGAGTTGCGGACGCTCATCGCCCTTCCTATGGTGGACGGGATTTTGGTTCAGGATGTCGATGAAGGAAGTCCGGCCGAAAAGGTCGGGCTGCGGGCCGGTGAACTGGATGTGGTGATCGAAGGGGAGCCCTGGGTGCTCGGCGGAGACATTCTCGTCGAGATCAATGGGCATGAGGTGAAGAGTACTGCGCAATATGCTCAAGTCTTGCAGTCGCTGCAGGCCAATCAGACCATTGAACTGAAGATATTCAGGGACGGAGACTTTCAGATTAGGAATATCATGCTCGGGGAACGCCCGACCTCAGCAACTCAGCACCCGCATCCCAAAATCGACGTGCCGCCGCTTATTCCTCAAACGCTGCCGTTTTCGCAATTCTGACGCGAGCGGCCTCTTGAGAAGAGACTGAAGCTGTCATCAAGCTGCGCCACAAAGCGTGGGCTCCTCCCCCTATCGTGGTGTCACAGGATTCATACTGATCTTCTTGTCTTTATTCCGGTTGTGGCGATCATGAGTTTCCGCACCCACCGCATACGCTCTGATCGCTCGCATTGTTGCCTATCGCCCTCTTGCGGAGAGGCGTCTGACGCGAAAAGCGACAGGAATATCTTGATAGCGGCTTAAGAATTTAAAGCTATAAGGCAAGCGCCGCGAGCTAGACCCACGCGTCCCCCTTATTTAATGCGAGCTTAATACGGTCGTACTCATTTTGGCCTGTGCCTCAATCCCAGGTGAAGCATCAGGCATTCTATTTGCCAATCGAATGTTCTGTTGGAATTGGCCCTAGCGAGGGAGGTCTATTATGAAATCGATTCAGTGGATTCTATCTTGTGCCGCGAATTACACGGCACCACATCCTAAGACTTCGCCTCGAATATTCTGGCAATTGGCTTCGGGTTGTTCTCTGTTGTTTGCGCTCGCCACCCTGTCATGTGTGGAGTCGCGTCATCCTACTGTAGACAGGGTGCCGTCTTCTGCGATGGCGGAGGCGTTGAGCTATAAAGCCCCATTTGGAGCTGCGCGAGCCGCCCCTCCTGACATCGTCGCGAAAGGCAAAACGTTATATGAGGGGAAAGGGCAATGTGCCCTCTGCCACGGTGTGAGCGGGAAGGGCGATGGTCCTGCAGCCCACATGCATGGTATTCATCCACCCCGTAATTTCTCCGATTGCACCTTCCAAAAAGAACGTGAGGACGGCGAGCTCTTCTGGGTCATCAAGAATGGCAGTCCCAACACCGGGATGATATCGCTTATTCCGAGCATGTTGACGGAAGATGAAGGCTGGAAAATCGTGGCCTATCTAAGAACCTTCTGCTCGGCCTAGCCGTGACTGATGTTGTTGACACAACTCGGAGCCGGGCGGCCTTGTGCTCATGGAAATCGATCCTACTCAGCGCGTGGGGGAGCAGGAAAGAGTCAGGACCATGAATATGAGAACCCTCAAGAAACGCAGCCTCTTGATATGTGTTTTGGGGCTGATCGCACTAATCAGCTATGAAGTCAGTTGTCTCGTTCCCAATGCGAACGCTATTCCAGCCTTTGCGCGGAAGTACGGGGTAGCTTGCAATGTTTGCCACGTGCCGGGCTTTCCCAAGCTGAATGACTTCGGCAATCAATTTCGTGATCAAGGCTATCAGTTCGGAGCGGAAGTGGATCTTCCTACTCACGAAAGTATCACCATGGGGTACTGGCCTGTCTCGCTCCGAACGACAGTCGGCTATCAGGCGGCCAGCGTACGAACGGACGGGAGTGGAATAACCACAGGCGGATTCGGCTTTACGGGACTTGATATCTTAAGCTTCGGCACCTTCCACCGGGACCTCTCGTTCGGCCTGGTGTTTACCCCGGGACTTGGGAGCGCCGGCTTTGGGACCGGGGCGTCGGACAGCGATTTGGAGACTGCCTTTGTCCGGCTGATGCGATTGGAGCAGTGGTTTGGCATAAAGAGCGACCCGGGCACCTACCTCCTGAATCTCAAGGTCGGGAAGTTTGAGCTGGACGTACCGTTTAGCGAGAAGCGGAGTCCCACGCTGAATACGCCGTTTACGATGTACCACTACATGCCCGGTACTCCGTACACCGCAAATATCAGCGGTACCTCGACCAGCTCCTATCTCAACCCTAACTCTTTTGCAATCGGTGAAAACCAGCCGGGGGTTGAACTGGCGGGCGTCAAAAAAACGGCCATCACGGACGGTTTCTTTCGTTATAGTCTCGCAGCGCTCAGTACCAACAGCTTTTCCGGCCCGCTCAGCGGGTGCGCGGGAGGGACGACCTGCGGGACTGGAGGACGGAATATTAATTTTTATGGGCATGCCACGCAGTCCTTTGGCGGGTACGGCATCGTGACCGGCCACCGCATCGGCGTCTTTGGTGCATACGGCAATGCGCCCACGATGGTGAATGCCACGTGCCCGAGCTGCCCAGCTGTCGCGGGGAGTGGGCAGCCTTTCACCCGGGTGGGGACGGATGTCAGCTTTACGTTCGACGGTCAATGGAATCTCTTTGGAGCGGTCATGCGGGGTAACGATAGTAAGAACATGTTCGTCTCACAGGGGATCGCGAATGCTCAGAACGCTTCATGGAACGGGGCCTTTGTCGAGTTGGACTGGTACCCGACTCAATTGCCGTTGATCGGCATGCCCGGTTGGCTCCTGTCCTACCGCTATGACATCATTCGAAATGACCGGCAGGGTGATCCGACCTTTGCGAAAAACTATAATAACGTGGATTCACACACTTTTTTGGTTCGGTACTATATTCATCAGTCGTCCCGGACTGATCTGGCGTTTCACGCGGAGTACAACACGTACCGGACAGTTGGCGTCGGAGCAGCTAATGTAGTGCCAGGGGGCGGCGCATGCGCCCCCACCTGCGGGAATTTGCTGGGCCAAACCATGTTGGTAGGGCTGGACTTTGCTTATTAACAACAGGGCTCACGGTTCATCATGATGCGGCCTCTTTTCTGAAGAAGCGATAGCAGTTGCCGGTAAGAATGCGAGTCAGAATGGGCCTAAGAATGCAGACCGCACCAGCACTTCACCGTACCAGCTTGCGACTGTTCCTATTGTTGATTGTGATCGCGCTGCCGCTGGCGACAGCCAATCTCGAAGCAGCGGCGCCCTCGAGAGTGGCATGCGGATTGTGTGAGCAACCGGATCGATTTGTCCGGTTGCAGGTGTCCCCATCCAAGATTCGTCAGAACAGCGATTCCGGGTTCACGCACCCATTCAGATTGCAATCGGAGGAATGGACATTAGTACTGCAGAGGGTCCGTGTCCAGAAACGTGACCGGGGTTGGTTCCCCTTTGCTGCGCCACAAGATTCGGCAACTCAAGCATTCAGCGCGGACGAAGTCGCCTATCTGAGCGCAACTCTGCCTCGCGCCTTCGCCCAAGCTCAGCCGGAAGAGTGGGTGGTATTCGGGTTGTCACGACCTACAACGCCGGAAGTTGCGGGAATCACCGAAATCACAACGGGGGCCTGGTTTGTAAGAGGCGCATCCCTCCATCTCGTCCTCGCTAACTATCGTGAAGGGGTCACGATGCCGGGCATCCGTGACCTGCTGCGGGAAGATCCGTTACACATGGTCGCCGCTCCACGATACGAATTCATCCCCGGGTCTCACGAGAATGTGTGGCAAGAGAACACGGGGCTTGGTGCATTTCTATTTCCCGATCTTCCGGAACTAACCCTGGCCTATCAAGCGCTGGTGCTGGAAGAGCCTGAACGGCCAATTGCTCCTCTATCCGGCTCGGGATCCGTAAATCTCCCGACCCCTACGCCCACAACACCGCGATCGCCTGAAGAGCGGCTGCAAATGCTGAAACGCCTGAAAGAGCAGGGACTGATTACGGAAGAGGATTACCAAACAAAGAAGAAACAGGTACTCGATGAGTTTTGATCTTTATCGCCCCGTAAGATCGAGCAACGATCCCCTCAGACGGCGGTTCTATTCCCTTATTGATCCGGTTTCGCTCCGGCAGGAAAGGCTATGCAGCAACGGCGTAGTCAGGATAGACGAGGCGGTCTGTCTGTGACGAGGCGGTGAGAAGATCTGTAACTCGTTCCCGAACCCCCTGACTGTATCGAAGAAACTCCACTCCCAGATAGCCGTCTTTACACCAGCGTACGACAGATACTTCCACCGCCAGTGGTGTGGGATCCTGCGCAACGGCAATCTGGAGCGCGAGATAGGCCCCGGGATTCAGGTCGATGTCGCTCCGCATCCTGCAGCCGGTGGGCGACAGGTCGAGCAGGACTCCCTTGCCGGTACCGGTATCGCTCTGGATATTTGCAGGATAGCCAACGGGGATTCGGGTGCGACATCGTGGGTGCATCATCATCTCCCTGATGAATCTACAGTGCATATCGGCAGAGCCGAGGGAAACTTGACCCGCGGTCGATAGATAGGAACATTATCCTTTGAACCGGATAGGCAGAAGGCAGAGAATAGGGCCGAATAGACCGGATAAAGGACGGCCCGCGCCCGATTGAGGGGGGCAGCGGGCCGTCGATGTCTAACCAGGGCCGGTTGAGACGGTTCAGCGGTGCCGTCCGTTATGCTTTTCTCTGTAGATGTGCCGGCTCTGCACGTTTTCTCGATGTTGAATGCGAGCCTGCTCGCGCCCGGTCACATGGCCGTCCGCGCCCGCACGGGCCTCTGTGCGATCCACCCGGGCCTGGCCCCGTTCCAATCGTGCCGCTTCTTTTTTCGTGAGCCGGCCTGATTGTACGCCCTGCTCAATGCGGTTTTGCTGATTGATATTCCGCTGCACGTCGGCTTGCATGCGTTGAGACGAGGCCGAGTTGGGATTCCCGGTTACGTCGTTGTGCTTCAATTCATTGATCGCATTGGACTCCTGATTCTGGGCTCGCTGGATACGCGCTGCCTCATTCGTCGAGAGGTTGCCGTCTTTGAGCGCCCGTGATTCCATCCGGTCGATCTTGGCCTCGCCACGCTCCAATTTTGCCGCCTCGCCGGTGCTGAGTTGCCCTGACTTCAATCCCTGTTCTATGCGCGTCTCCTGATTGATATCCCGCTGGACCTCAGATCCGACCGACTGGGCCAATACGGGAGCCGCCATCGGGAGCAGTAGCGTGACCGTGAGTGCTGTCTTGCGGAAGTTCATACATCCTCCTTCAAAAGTATGCGTCATGGAACGTCGTGTGTCCGGTTAGTCTCATCAACGCATGATCCCGCATCGCGTTGACAGGGGAAATTCAGCGGGTTACAGCGTTGACCTTACCAGGGAGTCTCATGCGGGCTAGACGAGAGAAGAAACTATCCGCCTCTAGTGCAGCCTTGCCGCGAAGAATGCCGGTCAGCGCCGGATAGCGCCGTGTTAGGCACAATCGTTCCCGGTGCTGTGTCGTTCTTTGTCAATTGACCGGACAGGGAAGGCAGGTCGAGTGCTTCGGCCGGAAGGTCTCATGCGATGGACTACAACACAACCATCCATTCATATGGGTCATGTCATATCGTCATGCTGAGGAATACTTGCTGGAAGGGTGAGGACTGGGTTGGGAGGGCCGGGTTGCGGGTTAGGTTTGTGAGGGCGGGGTGAGCCGTCTTCGTGCTCCGCCCTGGACGATGAGGAATTCGTAGAGGCGGCACTCGATGGCGCCGTTGAAGAGGGGTGTGCGTTTGGTCGGAGCCAGGCCGATGAGTTTCGGGGCACGAAGGTCGCCGGTGAAGAGGTAGACGCGCCAGCCGACGCAACGGGTCTTCAGCCAGGAACCGAGCTTGGGGTAAAACACATCCAGATCGGCTTGGGTGCCGAGTCGGACGCCATAGGGGGGATTCATGACGATGGTGCCGGGTTCTTGCGGCGGAGTGAGGTCAAAAAGATCTGTTTGAGTGAGCGTGATGTCGCTGACGACTCCGGCGCGGGTAAACTGTTCTGTGGCGGTTTGCACGGCACGGGCGTCCCGATCAGATGCATAGATGGGGGCGGGACTGGAGGGCAATTGTTTGGCTTGGGCCTGAGCCTGGACAGCTTTCCAGAGAGCCTGGTCGAAATTCGAGAACAGTTCAAAGGCGAAGCGCCGACCCAGACCGGGGGCTATTTTTCTGGCGAGCATGGCGGCTTCGAGTGGAATAGTCCCGCCGCCGCAGAGGGGATCGAGGAGTGGCGTGGTCCCATTCCAGCCGGTGAGTTGCACGATGCCGGCGGCCAGATTCTCGCGCAACGGCGCATCGACGGTCGACTCACGGAAGCCGCGCTTGAAGAGCGAGTCCCCGGTGGTTCCGAGATAGAGCGTGAGATGTGTGGAATCGAGAAAGGCGTCGATGCGAATGTCCGGGCGGTTTGAATTGACCCTGGGGCGGGCGCCCTTCAGCCTGGTAAAGGTGTCGCAGATGGCATCCTTAATACGCAGGGTGACGAAATCGAGGCTTTTGAGCGGACAATGCTGTGCGCTGGTTTTGACTTTGATGGTGCGCGAGGGCTGGAACCATTGCGGCCAGGGGAGGGCGCTGGCTGCGACGTATATGTCCTGTTCGTTGCGATAGGGGATCTGCGCGACTTCCAGAAGGATGCGGCTGGCGATGCGGCTTTCAAGATTGGCCCGGTAGATGGTTTTCAGATTGCTTGAAAATCCGATGCCGCCTTCGGTCGGGCGCAGGTCAGTGGCGCCGAGGGCGGCCAATTCCTGCTGCAGCAACGCTTCGAGGCCGCGCGGACAGGGTGCAAAGCAGCGGTAGTTTGTGTTATCCATCCTGATCACCTAATGAGAAAGAGCCTGCCGTGAAATTCTGCAGTACCTGCGGGGCCCCGGTCAGTCAAAAGATCCCAGCCGGCGACAATGTGTTGCGCTATGTGTGCGACCATTGTCAGGCTATTCATTACCATAATCCCAAGATTGTCGCAGGCTGTATTCCCGAGTGGAAGGGGCAGATTCTGTTGTGCCGGCGTGCGATCGAACCGCGGCTGGGGCTCTGGACGTTTCCGGCCGGATTTATGGAGATCGGCGAGACGACGGAAGAGGCGGCGGCCCGGGAGACGAAGGAAGAGGCGCTGGCGGACGTGGAGATTACGGCGTTGTATGCCGTGCTTAGCATGCCGCATATCGGGCAGGTGTATATGGTATTCCGCGGGCGCATGCTGACGCCGGAGTTTGGAGCGGGCACTGAAAGTCTGGAAGTTCGTTTGTTTCCCCACCATGCGATTCCGTGGGAAGGCATGGCCTTTCCTGTGGTGGCTGAGGCGCTTCGCCGCTACGTCAAGGATGCGGTGGACGGCCAATTCCCTCTGCAGCTGGCAAGCGTGGATGATCGGATGCCGCCTGAGCCGGTTCTTGATTTGTGACTGGCTGCTACCGGAGCAGGGCGCGCGGCACGATGGCGTGGATGTCTACGAGCGAGTCGGCGCGATCGATCGAATAAAAAATCCGCCAATCCCCGACAGCGTATTTCGACAAGCCAGGCAGCTCCGGCGCAACCGGCTCGTGGCGCAGGTTGTCGACGTTCGACGCGATCCATTTGGTTTTGTCGAAGAGCCGCTGGGCCATGGCGGGATCAACCTGTGTCAGGTCTTGGATGACGGTTGGTCGGAAGGCGAGGCGAAACCAGGCCATGGCGTTACCAGCGCAGTCCGAGCCGGTCGGCCACATCGTCGCCGGAGAGCCGTTCGCTGCCGGTGAGTGATTTTTTCAAGCGCGCTCGTAATGCGTCTCCCAATGACAATCCGAGGTCCGGATCGCCGATGAGTTCGCGGATGCGATCATCGACGAGGCCCTGGACGAGTTCCTTCAACTGTTGGGGCGTGAGCTGGGACAGATCCATGATGCGAGAGGATACGGACTTGCTGAGGAGAATTGCAACTTTCGCGTTGTGCGGGGAAGAGGAAGGCTTAGGCGGCGTGCGTAGCAGACGAGAGTTTGGTGATCAATTGATTGAGCCGCTCGAGTTGCGGGGGCGCAATGGTGAGGAATTCGATGCCGATGCCGTGTGAGCCGGTCCAGCGCACGGCGGCATTTGTGATAATGATCGGGGTGGCTTCACCGGGGAGTTGCAGGGAGACTTCCAATTGCATGCCGGTAAACGGCCTAATGACGCTTTCGACCCGGCAGCCTTTGACGGAGACATCGCGGAGTGCGGCATTGTACTTCAATCGGTCCCGCTGGACGAGTGTGCTGGAGATTGAGGCCGGGAATCGGGGAAACTTCCTGGTGACCATTGTCAGGACTCCTCTGATAGCTGCTCAATCAATTGCGCCAATCGATCTCGCTCTGATTCCTGCATGCCGAGAAAGTCGACGCCGAAATCATCTTCCATGGTCCATCGGACAGTGGCCGCATGGACGTGGATCGGCGCGAGCTTAGGCGGGTGGAGTTCCAGCTTGAGGATAGCGCCTATTTCCAAGGGTACTCGCACGGCGCTCATGATCTTGCATCCACCCAGGCCGAGGTTGTACACGGTACCTGTGGTGATACAGTCGCCGGTGCTCGAAATCGGGAATTCGACGCGATAGCGGGTTTGTTGGCGTAACTCGGCCTTTTCCTGTTCACGCTTGGATTGTGTTGCAAGTGACCGCATCGTAGGAAAGTATTTCCTGTTCACTGTTCCGGTGTGATTCTCTATGAAGGCTATGTGGCAAGGGGTGGAATGTCAATAAAAACACTGATCTGTGCGAGAGGATCTCACGTTCACGGTTGAGGAATTATGGCTATGAAGAGAAAACCGGGAGAGCCGATCTATTTAGGGCGTCATGTGCTGGCGCTGGGGTTGGCGGTGGTCTGTCCAGGAGCGCTTCCTCAGCTCTATCATCTGCTGGTGGCTCCGATTTCGATTGAAGTAAGGCTGGTGACGGGATTACTCATTGCCGTAGGCGCGGGCCTGGTGCTTGTGCGACTGTATTCAGTGTCAGCGAAAAACGAGCCGTAGCAGCTCACGGTCGCAATTTCGCTCAGCGACGGCCCCAATGACGGTAGTGCCGCGGCCCCCAATAGATGTGTGGGCCGTAGTAGTACGGATATCCATAAAATCCCGGGCGGCCCAGATAGAGGCCAAGTCCCACGGCTGGCGGATACACGTAGGTGTAGGCGCTGTAGGGCGCTGCGGGAATGATAGCCGGCGGGGCGGCAATTTGTCGTTGCATATCCGTAGTGGCGGCTGCCTGCCGATCGCTTTGCTGTTTGAGCTGTTCGACGGTACCTTGTTGAGCTTGCAGCTGTCCTTTCAGCTTTCCAATCTCTTCCCGTTGCAACTCGATAAACATGTTCAAGCAGCGCGTCTGCGCCTCACCTTCATACGTTGAGCATTCCCAGGGCACTGACTGGCTTTCTGCGTGAGCCAAACCGGCTGCCAGGAGTAAGGCTGCCGCGGCGGCTCCTGCGATGAGGATGGATTGCGCGAAGTGCTGAGTTCGGGGGGGCGCCATCACGGTTGCCTGACGGGCCATAGTGTTCCTCCTCTTGCGGCGTGAACCTCTACACACGCTACCATGCGAGATCAGTTTTGAATAGCCCTGCACAATTCATTCAACGCGCGCGCGCTCTCTCGGTTGACGAGCTGTGATCCTTCTCATTGTTGTTTGCAGGCGCGGACCGTGGTTTGATTTTGAGGGAGCGGCCCCCCTAGAATGCGCCATCATTCACACGAGAAGAGTATGCGATCCTCCTCATCCAAGTCGCCGCGGCAGAAGACCAGGTCAAAGCCTAAGAATCCCACGCTCACAGCATCCCAGAAACGCCGGTTCCAGCAGCGTTTACTCAAGTGGTACGGGGAACATGGGCGTGATTTGCCCTGGCGCAAGACCTCCGATCCGTACCATATTCTCGTGTCGGAAGTGATGCTACAGCAGACGCAGGTCGACCGGGTGATTCCCAAGTACCATGAGTTTCTTGATCGCTATCCGAGTTTCGAGCATCTGGCGGAGGCGCCGGTCGCCGATGTGAAGAAGACCTGGTATCCGCTCGGCTATAATATCCGGCCAGAGCGGCTCCACAGCATCGCTTGTGAAACGGTGGAGCGATACGGCGGGCAGTTGCCAAATGATGCGGAAGAGCTGCTGTCCTTTAAAGGAATCGGCCGGTATACGGCCGGGGCGATTCGTTCCTTCGCCTTCAACGAAGACGCCCCCATTCTCGATACGAACGTGATTCGCGTATTGCATCGCGTGTTCATTGCCGAGGGTGATCCCAAAGCGCAGAAGGCGCAGTTGTGGGAGTTGTCCGAGGCTTTGATCCCGCGCGGCAAGGGCTATGACTTCAATCAAGCCATTATGGATTTCGGCGCGATGGTCTGCACCGCGCGCGATCCCTACTGCTTGCTCTGTCCGATGAAGTCGATCTGCAAAACGTATCCGTTCGATGCCGCGTCTACCAGGAAATAGGCGGATATGACAGTCATCGAAGTTGCTGCCGGTTTGATTCAGCGCGATGGACGGTACCTGATTGCCCGGCGAAAGGCCGGTGTGCATCTCGCCGGCTATTGGGAATTCCCCGGGGGAAAGCGTGAAGGCGGAGAATCGCTGGAAGAATGCCTTCGGCGAGAACTGCATGAAGAGTTAAACGTGCTGGTCGGCATTCCCATGCCCTATCGGATTGTGCGGCATGAGTATCCGGAGAAGATCGTGGAGCTACATTTCTTCCGTTGCTCCATTGAAAGCGGCGAAGCTGAGGCGTTGGATTGCGCGGAGCTTCGTTGGGTGTTGCCGGAAGAATTCAATCAGTTCACATTTCCACCTGCTGACGGAGTCATCCTCGAGTCTCTGCAGCGTGATGCGGTAATGGAGTCGCAATGAAAGTCGTATTGGATATTGAGACGATTCAAGCGCCGCGTGCGGAATGGGCACACCTTGTCGGAAAAGAGCATCCGCCGGAGGAGGAGTTGTCCAGGCACGGGGGGCTGGACCTTTTTGAAGCCGGTGCTGCTGAAGAAGCGCGCCATGCAGAAGATGAGCAGTATGCCAAATCGGCGTTCGATGGGACGTTCAGTAAGATCGTCTGCATCGGCCTGCTCGAATTCTCCGATCAGATGGAAGCGCGCAGCGCGGTGGCCTGGTATGGGAGCAATGAAAAGGAATTACTCCGTCAGTTCTGGGCGAGGATTGCGCAGGACCGGCCCACCTTGTTCATTACTCATAACGGCCTGGGATTCGATCTCCCGTTTATTAAAAAGCGATCGATTATCCACCAGGTAAAACCGAGCTACGACATCAATCTGGCGAAGTTTCGAGCCGAACCTGTCTATGACACGATGGCGATCTGGAGTAACTGGGACACGCGGGGGTGGGTCAAACTGGATGTGTTGGCACGCGCGCTTCATGTGGAAACCAAGTCGGGCAGTGGATCGCAGGTGGCAGAGATGTGGGAGAAGGGGCAGGGACAGGAGCTGGCCCGGTATTGCCTACAAGATACGTATGTCACGTATGCCTGTTTTTGCCGGATGAATTTCCGGCAGCCCCTGTCCAGTGAGGTGGTCTTGCTCCAGCCGGAGTTGCTGGAGCTACTATAGATATGGTTTCCCCCTATCGAGTCGGCTGAAGCTCAGCGGGCTTCTTCTTGGGTGCCGGCTTCGATGAGACGGCCTTGGCTTTCATCGCATCGCGCTCGGCGGTGCGTTCCCGAAGTTCCTTCTTCATCCATTCCGTTTCCTTGCGAAGGATTTTGAGCTCCGATTCCTTCAGGGCGTTGGCTTCTCTCGCCTGGCGTAGTTCGTCCAACTTCCTATTGAGGATGTCTTCTGTGGTCATATCACTCGTCGGTTTGTCCGCAGATGCGGATATATCGCTCATCGCAGCAGCGGGAGCTGATACTGGAGATTCTTGTCTGGCTGCGACTTTCACAGGAGCTGAAAACGTAGGCTGTGCGATGGGCGCCGGGGTTGCCATAGCCGCTACGGGCATCGCAGCCGGCATTGACGCTCTGGCCAGCGCCGTATAGTCAATCACCATCGACATGGCGCCGGCGGCACCGTTGGCCGCAAACGAGGGCGCCGACTCGATGTGGGCAGCCGATTTCGGCATGAACCCGGCGGCTTTCATCCCCTTGGGAGACGAGATGGTGAAATAGGCCGCGCCATGTTGCACATAAAGGGTGCCCGCGGTGGGTGCAGCGCCTGACCCTGCCGATGAAGATACACGGAAACCGACAATCTGTTCCGGTTTCGCTTGCGACAATCCTTGGGCTAGCAGGGGAGCGAGAAACTCGGCATCTCCATCGCTGAATACTCTCATCGGCTTACTGCCACTCGCGGGCATTCTGTTCGAGGCCGAGGCGGCCTCTTCGGTCATGACGCCTTTTACAATTTTCAGCATCGTGTTCTGATCGATTATCGTCGGGTGATTGGCTTCGAAGGACCATTCAGAGACCTCTTCGAGGTAGACAGAGCCTTTGGCGCTCTGATGCATGGACTGGGATCCCGAGACCATGGAACAGCCGCTAAAGAGTACGGCTGTCAGAAACAATCCTGTTGTCATATATCGGATCTGATCGTTGCGAATAGAATGCATGGCTGCTCCTTTTCCTATGGGTGGGAAAATATCGGTGTGTGTAAGGGTGCTGCCTAAATACTGAACTGGCGTTTGGAGGGTTACCAGATGCCGAGGCCCATGAGTACCATGCCTACAGCCATCCATCCAAAAACGCCCAGTGAAATAATTGTTTCGAGTGTCATGCGCCAGTCCGCTTGGTTTGATGATTAATGTGTTGGTTGACTCTTTTGGGTCTCTTTTGTTCCTTCTTGGTAAGCAAATGACATGCCATTGAGAAGTAAGGGGAAAATTATCTCAATTTCGAGGGAAAAATAATTTCCCGTGGGACAGCGTGGTCTTTATCTTCGTGGAAGATGATGCGGTGATAGAGGGCGGGATCAGTTATCTTGTTAAATAAATCAATTTGTTGCGTGAATTATTGATGGAAAGTGTTGTGCGTGGATGGATGGATTTTATAGATATGACGATGTACGGGAAGAGAGGCAGATGATAAAGGAAGCTTCGGGATTGACGAGTCTTTCTTGACGGAATTGTGTCAGAAAATGTTCAGTGCCTGGAGTACACGTGCAAGAATGTTCCTGTGCTGACTAGAGTTTCCTGATGAAGGAGAAATGGAAAAAGGGTCGGAAACTAAGATGATGCCGCGCGGATTTTCTAGAGATTACTCGGCGAACAGCGCGGCAACCGATGAGCCGGTGATCCGACGATACGTTAATCTGCCAGGCTGGAGCGGTTCAAGGGCTTTATCCCAGATCACCGCAATATTTCCGTCGGTTTTGCCCATCCAACGGTCGGGTGAGCGGGTGGCTTCCCGTTCCACGAGAATCGGGAGCGTCTGGCCAAGATATTCACGGTTTCTTGCCCCGCCGATCTCACGTTGGAGTTCCACGAGCCGTTTGACGCGGTTCCCTTTCACTTCTTCCAGTATGTCGTCCTGAAATTTTCTGGCGGCGATGGTGTTCTTCCGTTCAGAGTAGGCAAAGACGAAGGCTGAATGGAACCGGGTCTGCTCGACGAGCCGGCAAGTGTTCTCGAAGTCTTGCTCGGTCTCAGTACTAAATCCACAGATGATGTCGGTGGTCAGGACGATGTCCGGTATCATTCCCTTGATCTGGTCAACCAGCTTGGCGTAATCAGCGGCGGTGTACTCGCGTCCCATCAGATCGAGAATGCGATCGCTCCCGGATTGGAGCGGCAGATGGATATGCTTGCAGATCTTCGGGTGTGAGGCGATGGCCTCGAGCAGTGAACGCGGGTAGTCCTTGGGGTGTGGCGAGGTAAAGCGGACCCGTTCGATGCCGGGGGTATCGGCTACGGCTGCGATGAGTCTGGCAAAGTCCCAGTCGTCGGATCGGTAAGAGTTCACATTCTGCCCGAGCAGTGTAATTTGTTTGTATCCGAGAGATGCGGCTTGTTGCGCTTCGGCCAGGACGCTCTGAGGATCGCGTGAACGCTCACGTCCGCGGGTATACGGGACTACGCAAAAACTGCAGAAATTGTCGCAGCCGCGCATGACAGTGATCCAGGCATTGACTCCGCCTTCACGATCCGGCAGCACGCCCTCGTAGGTTTCGTATTCGGAAAGGTCCAGGGCAAAAGACTTCTTCGCAAACCCCTGTTCCTGCGCCTGCAACGCATTCGTAATCAACATGGGGAGCTGGCGATAAGCGTCGGGACCGGCGAGTACGTCGATCAGCGGCACTTTTTTCGTTAACTCATCTTTGAGGCTTTGCGCCATGCAACCCAACACGCCAACAACGAGCGGGCGTTCTTTCTTGACCGCCTGCAATTCTCCGAGGTGGCCGTAGACCTTGTTGTGCGCGTTCTCCCGGATGGCGCAGGTGTTCATCAGCATGACATCGGCCCGCTCACGGTCTTCGGTGAAGGCGAACCCGTCCTGTTTGAGTAATGAGCGGACGAGCTCGCTGTCAGATTCGTTCATCTGACAGCCGAATGTTTCAATATGGACGAGATGCGGTGTGGTCTTGTTCGTCATAGTATCGGCAACATTGTCGTGGCAGCCGGCTGAGCTGCCAGGTGCCCGACAGCCCAACGTTCGCTGGCGGCGGTGATGGTGACGGAATGCATCTGGTTCGTAAGTTCAGAACGCGAAGGGACCGCAACTTTCAGGAATGTGGATGTCGTGCCAACCGCGAAACCGTCATGGCGACCCGCTTCGAATAAGACCGGAATCGTTGTTCCAATATGTCTATCATGGACGGCGAGGCGTTTGGCCTGTGAGAGACTCGTTAAGATGGCGGTCCGTTTTTTCATCTGCGTAACGTTGACAGAATTGGCTATTTTCACTGCTGCAGTCCCCGGTCTTGGCGAAAATGGAAACACGTGGAAATAGGCGAAGGGAAGTTCGGTGGCCAGCTTCAGCGTATTGCCGAAGGCTGTCTCATCCTCCCCGGGAAAGCCGACCATGATATCTGTGCCGAGTCCCAGGTTGGGAATCTTATGTAAGGCGCGATGGATCAGCTGCACATAATCCTGCGCCGAGTACGAGCGGTTCATTGCGGCCAAGATCCTGTCATCTCCACTTTGGAGCG
This sequence comes from Nitrospira sp., assembly GCA_024998645.1. Taxonomy (GTDB): domain Bacteria; phylum Nitrospirota; class Nitrospiria; order Nitrospirales; family Nitrospiraceae; genus Nitrospira_D. The sequence continues at coordinate 29,887 of JACOEJ010000020.1, read as the reverse complement.
GTATGTGGAGATAGGGGCAGAGTTTGGATGACGAGGCCATCAGTTCCAGCAACTGATCGGTGACCGTGGTCGGCTCGATGGAGGAAATCCGGATGCGTTCCAGGCCGGGGATGGTTTCCAGCCGGGTGATCACGGTACAGAGATCCGCACCGGCCTGGTTGTATTGTCCGATGTTCACGCCGGTCAAAACGACTTCCCGAACTTCCTGTTCAGCCAGGAACTCGGCCTCGCGCAACAGATCGTCGAGCAGGCGGCTTCGTTCCCGGCCTCGCGCAAAGGGAATCAGGCAGAAGCTGCACATGGTACTGCAGCCGTCCTGAATTTTGAGCGGTGCGCGGGTGGAATCCGGTGCGCCATACTCGGGAAGTTCAAAGTCCTCCGGGGCGATGGTCTTGGTGCGATGCACGACCGGCGCCGCGTACTTCTGCAGACGATCGCTTGGCGGCAGAAAGGTCGGGAGGTCGAGCTTGTATTGATTGCCGACGATCAGGTCGATGCCGGCCTGTTTCTTCAATCCTTCCGGTCCCGTCTGGGCATAGCAGCCGGTGACGGCAATAAAGGCGTTGGGCGAATGTTTGAGTGTCTTGCGAATGAGATACCGGGAGGTCCGTTCGGCGTCTTCCGTGACAGAGCAGGTATTGAGGACGAGAAGGTCTGTGGGTTCGCCGAATGCGACCAGGCGATAGCCATCCTGCCGCAGTCGTTCACCGAGCACGGCGGTTTCCGCCTGGTTGAGCCGGCAGCCGAGTGTATGAAGCGAGGCGCGTGGTTGTGCAGCGTTCGTGATCATCCGGTGGCATTATAGGGGAGGGGTTGCGAGAGGGGCAAGGTGGGAAGACGGCGTCGAATTGACAGTGATTTTCCAGATCGATAGAGTGTGCGGACTTGCCGGGAGGTGCCGAGATGATCTCACGAGCGACCTGGATGCTCACACTGCTGATCGCCTCTCTCTTGATCGTGCCCGCCCGTACCGCTTCCCACGGAGTCTTGCCGGTTGAACCGGAGCTGACAACGCGGCTCGATGAGCTCTATGACCATGAAGCGCGTTTGTTCATTATGCTCTATTCTTTGAAGGGGAACGGGCAGGTGGATTATGTGACAGGCCGGCTTGTGCAGGAGTATGCGCGGAGTAACTACGGCAATCCCATCTACCAGACCGAGGAGCAACCGCTTTTTTACTGGTGGGATCACACGATGTGGAATGATCCCGAGCAGGACGGAGTGAACGGCAACGAGCGCGTGTATCAGGAAAATATCGACTTCGATATTTTGCGGTACAAACCCTGTGCGTTTAACGGCCAACCCTGTTAGCGTCATTCAGTTCACGGTGTCGTTTGAATGGTGTCAGGCTCGTCCCTCTTGCGAGTCTGCGTGGGATTCCAGATTCTGCTGCGGAAGAGTTCCTGTTAAATGGTATTCTGCTCTCTAGTTCATCTGCAGGAGCAATCTGCGTCTTGCGCGCTGTTCACGAATGACGAATCGAATGAATTTCTCTAAGTTCATACCCCTTGCCTTGTTGAACCGCCGTTTGGCGGTCATGTTCCCTCTTGGATTTCTGTCCGGACTTCCGCTGGCGCTCACGGCCGGGACGCTGCAAGCCTGGCTGACAGTGGAGGGGGTGGATCTGAAAACCATCGGTATTTTCACGCTGGTGGGATTGCCCTATACGCTCAAGTTTCTCTGGGCGCCGGTCATCGATCGGTTGGTTCCTCCCTGGCTGGGGCGTCGGCGGGGCTGGATGGTGCTGACGCAGCTCTGTGTCGCGCTCGGCGTGGTCCTGATGGCGGTGACGAGCCCGCGGCATCATCCGGAGCTGCTTGCGGTCTTTGCCCTGCTCGTGGCCTTTCTCGCGGCCTCGCTCGACATTGTCTTCGACGCCTATCGGACCGAGACGTTGGAATCCCAGGAGCGGGGATTCGGCGCAGCCGTATGGGTGAACGGATACCGGATCGCATTGTTAGTGGCCGGGGCCGGGGCCCTGGTCATCGCGGATCTGGTGGGTTGGCAAACGACCTATCTGCTGTTGGCCGGGCTCATGGTGATCGGTACCGCGATTATCTTCCTAAGTCCAGAGCCGGGCAGGGTGGCTGACGCTCCGAAGACGATGGGTGAAGCGATCGGTGCGCCGCTTGCTGAATTCTTCATGCGCCCTCATGCGGTCGGATTTTTGGCTGTGATTGTGCTCTACAAACTTGGCGATGCCTTTGCCTCTTCGCTCCAAACCGCGTTTCTCATCGGTGGCGTCGGATTCACCGCCGGGGAAGTCGGGTATGTGAAGGGTATCGGGATTCTGGCGACGTTGCTGGGCGCGCTGTTCGGTGGCCTCTTGATGGCACGGATGGGGCTCGTGCAGTCGCTCTTGCTATTCGGTCTGTTGCAGGCTGTGTCGAATCTCGGATTTGTGGTGCTGGCCTGGGCGGGGAAGAGTGCGGCGTTGCTTGCCACCGTGGTAATGATTGAAAATATCACCGGGGGGATGGGCACTGCGGCGTTTGTCGCCTTGGTGATGTCGCTCTGTGATCCGCGGTATACGGCCACGCAATTTGCGCTGCTGTCCTCGCTCGAAGCCCTCGGTCGCGTATTTGCCGGTCGCCCTTCCGCCGATGTTGTCGCGGCGGTCGGGTGGGGCCAATTTTTTCTGCTGACCTTTGTCGTGGCGCTGCCCGGTCTCTGGGCGGTATGGCGTGTACGGGAACGAATTTCCTTTGGTCCGGCCAGTCAAGTTGCGCCGGTCGTCCCAGCCGTCGTACCGGTTCAGCCGGCTGGTACCCGCTAAGACGACAGCTTGCGCTGGAGAAACAGCACGAAAAGCATGAGGGTTGCCAGCGGGGCAAAAAGGAACGGCACGAGCCAGAGCCAGACATTCTTTCCACGGACGCGGGCCTGGTCGATCATCCAGACGAAGATCCAGATCATGAGGCCGGCATAGTTGAGAGCCATCCATCGGGTGGTGTGTATCTTCAGGCCGCTCCCGCTATCCGGTGAGCCTTGCAGGAGGAAGACCATGAGTAAGAGCATGAAGCTTCCCAGCAACACGGCAACCAGGCGTTTACTCCAAACAAACATGAGATCCTCCTGTGAGATGTGGCCGCTCTATCGCGATCGGGAGCGGTGGTGCGGGGCTAGGCTAATCAGCCGGTTTCGGTTTGTCAAACTCGAGGCTTTTGTGCTGTAGGCGACCAGTTGATCTCATTGGGGGTGATATGAGCCTTCTTCGTCTCGTGAGCATCGTGGTTGCGCTGGGTGTGGCGGTGGGGCTGGCCTTATCCAATCCAACGATGGAGGACTATCTGCAGTTTGTGGAGGGGGAATTGGGAAAGGCGATTGATCGAATGGATCGCAGTGCTCCCAGCCGCGAGCAGCAATTTATCCGGCAGGTCTTCCAAAGTCAGAGCAAGAAAATTCTCCAAGAGGTGGTTCGCCCTCATACGAAGCGGCAGAATTGGGGGATAGCGAGTCGGTATGTCACGCAGGCTGTGAGTACGAAGATTGTTGTGATTGGTGTGGCTGGTCACTTCATTCCTATCGAAGGAGTTGATGAGGCGACCATTAAAATTGGACGATTGGCTTTTTAGTTGGTTCTTACCGATCAATTTCCTGCCATTTTGGAGCCCTGTTTCTGTGGATAAGTATCTCGAAATCTTCGCAAGCTAGCGATCAGACACGCACATTGGCTGTCCCCAGGTTTTCCCCTCATATCACGCTCCAACCACTATACTTAGTGTTGACAAAAGTTCTGAATAGCTATATGTAGTCCATCCGCGATGGGTATCTCACATCACGGTCGTCCCGTATCAGAGAAAAGATCCTCAATTATGACCCCATTCGTACACAGATACAGAACCCTCTTGAAGGAGGACTATTGTGAGAATTGAGCGGAGATTTACCCGTCGCGGCCAGGGCCCCTACGAGGGTCTCACATTCGTCAAGCGGTCGTCTGAGATTCGTAATCCGGACGGATCTACGGTGTTCAAGCTTGAGAACATTGATGTGCCTGAACAGTGGTCTCAATTGGCCATTGATATTCTCGCCCAGAAGTATTTTCGAAAAGCGGGTGTGCCTCAGAAGGATCTCGCGGGCAATCCTCTGATGGGTTCTGATGGGAAGCCGGTCTTGGGTAGTGAGCGTGATGCCCGCCAGGTTTTCGAACGGCTTGCTGGTTGTTGGACGCATTGGGGCAAAGAGTACGGCTATTTTAAGACGTCGGAGGATAGCGAGGCTTTTCAGGACGAGGTCGGCTACATGTTGGCCAGACAAATGGCCGCTCCCAATTCACCGCAATGGTTCAACACCGGGTTGCATTATGCCTACGGGCTCTCAGGTCCGGCGCAGGGGCACTATTACGTGGACCCCAAAAGCCGTGAGGTAGTGAAGTCGGCCAACGCGTTCGAACACCCCCAGCCTCATGCCTGTTTTATCCAGTCTGTCGATGATGACCTCGTCAACGAAAACGGGATCATGGATTTGTGGGTGCGGGAAGCCCGGTTGTTTAAGTATGGGTCTGGAACAGGAACCAACTTTTCCCGTTTGCGGGGAGACGGTGAAGGCTTATCCGGCGGCGGTCGGTCGTCCGGCCTGATGTCTTTCCTCAAAATCGGAGATCGTGCGGCCGGCGCCATCAAGTCCGGCGGCACCACCAGGCGTGCGGCCAAGATGGTGTGTCTGGATCTCGATCATCCCGACATCGAAGAATTTATCGATTGGAAAGTCATCGAAGAGCAAAAAGTGGCCGCGATGGTCACGGGATCAAAGATTTGCGCACAGCGGTTGAATGCAGTGTTGAAGGCCTGCCACGTCGTCGATAGCACGGGCCAGGCGAAGGCAGAGATCGATCCGAAGAAGAATCCGGTCTTGCGGGAAGCCCTGGCTGCAGCTCGCCGGGATATGGTGCCGGAAGCCTATGTGCATCGCATGTATGCCTATGCCCAACAGGGGTTTACCCATTTTGTGTTTCATGAATACGACACGAACTGGGATGGGAGAGCCTATCAGACGGTTTCCGGGCAGAATTCCAATAACAGCGTCAGAATCCCGAATGAGTTTTTCAAAGCGCTGGAGAACGATAGCGATTGGCAGTTGAAGCGACGGATCGACGGTAAGGTCTGCAAGACCGTGAAGGCCAGTGATCTCTGGGACCGGATTGCCTGGGCCGCGTGGATCTGTGCCGATCCCGGCACGCAGTACGACACGACGATCAATGAATGGCATACCTGCCCGGAGGATGGTCGAATCAACGCCTCCAATCCCTGTTCCGAATACATGTTTCTGGACGATACGGCCTGCAACCTGGCCTCGCTGAATCTCGCGCTGTTCTATACGGCCGACGGGCAATTCGAGCTGGAGAATTTCCGTCATGCCGTGCGTCTCTGGACGATCGTTCTGGAGATCAGCGTCCTGATGGCCTCCTTTCCGAGTAAATCGATCGCGGAGAGAAGTTATCAGTTCCGCACATTGGGATTGGGCTATGCCAATCTCGGGACGGTATTGATGCGGCAGGGGATTCCATATGACTCTCCCAAAGCCATGGCGATCTGCGGAGCGATTACGTCGATCATGACCGGAGAGTCGTATAGCACCTCGGCGGAAATGGCTGCGGAGCTCTGGCCATTTCCCGGATATACGAAAAATCGCGACCAGATGTTACGGGTTATCCGCAACCACCGTCGAGCGGCCTATAACACCGCGGCGGACGAATATGAGGGGCTGTCGATCGTTCCAATGGGCATTCAGCCGGAGCATTGTCCGCCGGATATGCTCATCGCCGCCCGCCGGGCCTGGGATCGGGCCTTGGAGCTCGGCACGGCCTATGGTTATCGCAATGCACAGGTGACGGTGATTGCGCCAACCGGCACCATCGGGCTGGTGATGGATTGCGACACCACCGGGATCGAGCCGGACTTTGCCTTGGTGAAGTTCAAGAAGCTGGCCGGTGGCGGGTACTTCAAGATCATCAACCAGAGTATTCCTCAGGCTCTTACGACCATGGGGTATTCCGAGGGCCAGATTCAGGACATCATTCGTTATTGCGTCGGCGCCCAGACCCTCAAGGGTGCGCCCTTTATCAATCACGAGACGCTGCGCAATAAAGGGTTTGACGATGCCGCGCTGGAACGGCTTGAAAGCAACCTGGTTCAGGCGTTTGAAATCGCGTTTATGTTTAACAAGTTTACTCTGGGTGAAACGTTTTGCATCGAGAAGCTCGGCTTGACCGATGCGCAGCTGGCTGAAACGAACTTCAACATGCTCAAGGCTCTGGGATTTACCCAGGAAGAAATTGCAGCTGCTAACGAATATTGCTGCGGCACAATGACGGTCGAGGGGGCTCCGCATTTGAAAACCGAGCATTTGCCGGTCTTCGATTGCGCCAATCGCTGCGGCCGGATCGGCCAGCGCTTTATTCATGTCGATGCCCACATCAGGATGATGGCCGCAGCACAACCGTTTATCAGCGGCGCTATCAGCAAGACGATCAACATGCCGGCAGAGGCGACGCTTGACGAGGTCAAGTCAGCCTATCAGTTTGCGTGGAAGAGTATGGTGAAGGCGGTCGCGCTCTATCGGGACGGCTCGAAGTTGAGCCAGCCGCTGAGTTCATCGAGCGATGGGGAGAAGACCGTCGAGGCGTCTGTCGACACGATATCGGCTGCCGCAGAGAAGATCACCGAGCGTGTGCTGGTCCGCTATCTGGCCAAGCGGCGACCGTTGCCGGGACGGCGAAACGGCTATACCCAGAAAGCCATTGTCGGCGGGCATAAACTCTATTTGCGAACCGGCGAATACGAAGACGGCACAGTCGGCGAGATTTTTCTGGATATGCATAAGGAAGGCGCCGCGTTCCGGAGTTTGATGAATTGTTTCGCGATCGCGATTTCCTTGGGCCTGCAGCATGGAGTTCCCCTGGAGGAATTTGTCGAAGCCTTTGTCTTTACCCGTTTCGAACCGAATGGGCCGGTCAAACTGAATGACCGCATTAAGATGTCGACGTCGATCATCGACTACATCTTCCGAGAGTTGGCTGTGACCTACCTGGATCGGTACGATTTGGCGCAGGTCAAAGAGGATGATCTTCGAATGGATTCGATGAAGATGGATGAGCAGGATCCGGAATGTGTGGACGAAGAAGCGGATCTTGCTGCGCTGGCGAAATCATCGGTGAGTATGGAGCATCTGCCGATTCGCCGGAATGGAACAAAAGAGAATGGAAACGGAAACGGTCATACTCTGGCGGCGCGTAAAGTCGAGCTGATCCGCGAGACTTTGACATTGACTGAAGTGCAGAGCGCCAAGGTCAAGGGTTATGAAGGCGATCCCTGTCCGGAGTGCAAACAATTCACGATGGTACGAAACGGCACCTGTCTGAAGTGCGTGAGCTGCGGCGCGACGAATGGATGTTCATAAGTATTATGTAAGGGGGTCATCCATGAGTACGATCTTACGTGAAAAAGGGATTGAGACGATTCACGACCAGGTCGTCAGTGAGGCGGCCCAGCGATGGGCACGGGCGTTTCAGTGCAAGGTTACAATTAGAACGACGTCGGATCATAATCCTTGGGCCGATCCTGGCCAGCAATCGGACATTGCCGGATGGTCATTTAGCCCGCGCGGCAATAGTATGCAGTGGATGGCCGAAGTCGAAACCGAGGACTCACTCCAGAATCCTGATACCCAGTATAAGTGGAAGCGCACCGCCGTCGCTGGCGTGCCGATGTATCTGCTGATTCCGCGGGGGAACCGGGCACAGGCCGAAAAAATAGCTGCGTCAGTGGATCTTCGGTTCAGCAGTATCTATGAGTACGGCTTTGTGAATGGTGTGGTGCAAATTCTCTAACGGTTTCTTTGTGCTTCCATGAGGTGCTTCGATCTGATGCTGCAAGTCAGCATTTCATCGATGCGTCTCATCGGGAAAGATGATTCAGGTCGGCCCAGTGTTCTGCGGATCAGTTGAAAGGGCGGGTTGAGGATAGGCAAAAGGAGCTGGCTGATGATGAACAGTTGGAAGCCCTGGCGAGTCTGCTGTCCGGGAAGGCGGGGGACATTGAGGCAATCGATTACGAACATCCGGCGCTCAATACGGTATGATTGTGGAAGAAGGGCTCTGGGGAAGACCGCACCCTGTTCGCGCATCAAGCATCTCTACAGGTCTTGGTCTCCCTTGAAAGACTCCAGGTTGGATGAGCACGAAAATTGATCTCTATCGAGCACCTCAGGTGCAACTGAATCGCCTCTATCTTTGATCTCGACCGCAACCAGGAGTAACCCCCAATGCCGACAACAACACAGTTAGTCATTAGCGGACAGAGTAAGCCGGGCGTAATGGCTCAGGTGGCTGCTGTTTTAGGAGAGGCGGGGGTCAATATCAAGGCGTTCTCGGCGCCCGAGGTAACAGGAACCGGAAAGCTGCGCCTACTTGTCGCGGATCTTGACGGGGCTCGAGCGGCATTGAAGAGCGCGAAAATTAAGTTTAAGGAAGAAACGGCGCTCTTGTTGAGCTTGAAAAATCAGCCGGGGGCGCTCATGGACGTGGCCGACCTGCTGACGCAAAATCGCATCAATATCAAGTGCGGCTACTGCACACCTTCGCGCGAGGGAAAGCGCGCCATCGTCGTATTGACCGTCTCGAACACGAATAAGGCGTTGGCGCTGCTTCAAGACCAATCACTTGATGAGTTCTAGGCCATGAAGGGCTCCAGGCCCGCTTCCGTCCGTCCTTCTCTTCCTTTCGCCGCTGCGCTCCTGGTCTGCACGGTTTTTGTCTCCTGCCAATCCCAACCGCCTCCTATTCATCGATTTCCTGGATATCCAGTCGGGTTTCATGAGCGAGGGGTTGCGTCCTGGTACGGTCCTGGATTTCACGGAAACAAAACCGCAAACGGTGAACGGTACGATATGCACAAGCTGACAGCGGCTCACCGGACGTTACCGCTGGGTTCTATTGCCGTTGTGCGATCGGTTTCCACTGGGAGACAGGTCACAGTCCGTATCAACGATCGTGGTCCGTTTGCCAGGGGCCGGGTACTTGATCTCTCGCTGGCCGGGGCCGAAGCGATAGGAATGACCGGAAATGGGACTGATCAGATTGAGCTTCAGGTGGTCGGATACCAGGCCAGACCGGAAGGGATGGGGGTCTTGCGCATTCAGGTGGGGGCCTTCGCTGATCCGCTGAACGCCAGAGGGTTGTTCGAGCAGGTCGGGGCTCAGTACCCGGGCGGTCGCGTGGTGCAGGTGGAGTTACCTGAAGGTCGGCGGTATCGGGTGCAGGTGGGGCAGTTTTTGACTGAAGCCGATGCTCAGATCGCCTCATCCAGGCTGGACGCTCAGCATCATATCCAGTCCTTTGTGGTGAGAGATGATGGCTAGATCATACGTAGTGAAGCGTAGATTTCTTTCAATGGTCTGCATGTCTATCCGCGGTTCGGCCTATTCGAACTAATTGATATTTATGTCAGTTTCTTTGAATGTCTTGCCCCTTCCCAGTCGGTGTGATAGATCTATCATCCGATGATCATCATAACTCCCACATGGTCTATTGAATCTGTTCAGTCAGGGGAAGGTCTGCTTTCTCTCTGCTGCAGAATCCACACTGTTCGTCCTTTCAGGCTAGCCTTCGTGGCTAGTCGTCCCTAATCAAGAGCCTTCATGGATATTCTGATCCTACTAGCATTAATAGGGTTATCTGCCGTCATTTCGACGGCCGAGATCGGGTTCTTTTCAGTCAATGAGACCCGCCTCCGCGCCCTTTCCAAAAATGGTAACAAGCGCGCATCTATGGCGTTGACTCTCCGAAGTGACCCGCAAAGGCTCCTCTCAACCATTCTGGTCGGAGACCGGCTGGTTGGAACGGCCATTCCGATGTATGCCACCTTTATTACTCTGAATGCCTATGGCGGGAAAACCGTATTTGAGGAAGCCATCGCCGTGATGGTGGGCGTCCTGACCTTTGTTTTGCTGGTGTCGGTCGACGTCATTCCAAAGACCTTGGCAGCTAAATTCGCCGTACCGGTCACCTTGAACATGGCCTATCCGGTTTATGGCGTTCAGATGTTGCTTAAACCGCTCCTGTTTCTAATGGTGCCGCTTATTCAGAGATTGACCGGAGGGAAGGGGTTGACCCTGCCCCTGGTGACTGAGGAAGAACTCAAGATCATGCTGGATGAGGGAGGGAAGGCCGGCGAGTTGGAATCGGAAGAAGTGAAGATGATCAAGAATGTCTTTCAACTGAAAGATATTACAGCGGAAGATGCGATGACTCCGCGCATCTACGTATTCTCGCTGGATGGGAATTTACGGCTCAAGGAAGCGCAGGAGTTGCTGTATAACTCGAAGTATTCCCGTATTCCGGTCTATGACGGGACGTTGGATAACATTACGGGCGTGCTCTATAAGACCAAAGCGTTGACCGAGCTGGCGAAGGGTCGATCAGATGTTCGACTGAGGGAGATTGCCCATCCGGCTTTGTTTGTGCCGGCGGGGAAGACTGCCGACGACCTGATGAAGCAGTTCCAGCAGGAAAAACGTCATATGGGGATCGTCGTCAACGAGTATGGCGGCGTGATGGGACTGGTCACGCTGGAGGATCTCCTGGAAGAAGTGGTCGGTGAAATCGTCGACGAGACCGATATTACCGAAGAGCTGATCAAGCGAATCGGGAAGAATCAGATTCTGGTCCACGGGAGGACCGAAGTACGGAAGGTCAACGATTTCTTGAAGGTCGATCTGGGCGACGAGGCCCTGACCATCGGCGGACTCATTCAGGGCGAACTCGGCCGCATCCCGAAAGCCGGAGAAGAGTTGCATATCGCACATTGCCGCTTAGTTGTTCACGAGGCAGATCCCCGATCGATCCGTAGCGTGAACATATATAAAGAAGAGAAAACTTCCGTCCCGGTGGAAACTCCTTCGCTGAATCCCGTCAGCTAATGTTTCCTTCTTTGACCAAGGCAGAGAAGCCTTGTTCGCTCAACACCGCAATCCCCAGCTTTTGTGCCTGCTCAAGCTTTGATCCAGGATCATGCCCTGCGACGACAAACGACGTGCGTTTGCTCACGCTGGATGACACGGTTCCTCCCAGGCGCTCGACCAGAATTTTGGCCTCATCGCGGCTGAAGTGGTCAAGCCCGCCGGTGAACACGAAGGTCTTTCCGGCGAGGGGGAGAGATTCGGGCGAGGCGGAGCGGGCCTGTTCCGTAATCATCAGCCCGAGCTCGCGCAGTTGAGCGATCACCCGGCGATTGGACTCTTCGCGAAAGTAGGAGGCCAGACTGGCGGAGATCTCAGGACCGATTTCTTTGACCGTCAGGAATCGCGCTTCATCCGCTTCCATGATCGCGTCCAGCGTTCCGAACTCCCTGGCGAGCACCTTGGCGATGTGTTGGCCGACCTGGCGGATGCCCAGTCCCATCAAGAAGCGATCCAACGACACGGTCTTGCTCTGTTCGATGGCGTCGAGTAGTAGCGAGGTCGACTTCTCTGCAAACCCCTCAAGCGGTAGCAGGTGATTGCGAGTCAGGCGATAGAGATCGGCCAAACTTTCGACCAGTTTATGGTCCACAAGCTGCGCAACGGTCTTTTTCCCAAGCCCCTCGATATTGAGCGCCTGCTTGGAGGCGAAATGTTCGATAGCGCCTTTTAATTGCGCGACGCAGCCCGATTGGCCGGTACAGTAGTAATAGGCACCCTCCCGTCCGACCGCCGATCCGCATACCGGGCAGTGCTCCGGCATCGCAAACGGCTCTGACCGGGATTCGCCGGGAACCGGGATGCGCTCGGCAATGGCGGGGATCACATCGCCGGCCCGCTCTACTTTGACCGTATCGCCCACACGAATATCTTTTCGCGCCACCTCATCCGCATTGTGCAACGTTGCCCGACTGATCGTGACGCCACCGACCTCGACCGGCCGTAGAAGTGCTACAGGAGTCAGTGTGCCGGTACGTCCGACCGAGACGACGATATCCTGTACTACCGTGATTTCCTTACGCGGGGCGAACTTGAAGGCTATGGCCCAGCGTGGGCTGCGGGATTTGAAGCCCAGCTGCTCCTGCCAGTCCCGGCGATTCACTTTCACCACCAGCCCATCGATTTCATAGGGGAGGTTGTCGCGCACCTGTTCGGTTTCGCGGTGGAATGCGATGACCTCTTCAATAGTGAGGCACCGGCGCCGATGGCTGGGAATGGGAAGTCCCCATTCGGCGAGCGCATCGAGTTCGCTCCAATGAGAATCCGGCGGTTCAGTGGATACTGCCATGGCCTCGTAGCAGGTCACGACTAACGGGCGGGTCGCGGTGATGTTCGAGTCGAGCTGCCGAAGAGAGCCGGCCGCGGCGTTGCGCGGATTGGCAAAGGCCTCGTCTCCTCGCTCCGTCATGGTCCGATTCAATCCATGAAAGTCGTCGAGCTTCATATAGACTTCGCCGCGCACGGCGAGATGGGCCGGTGGAGAAGAATCACTGCGCAAGTGAAGGGGAAGGGAGCGGATCGTCCGGAGGTTGACGGTCACATCCTCACCGGTCGTTCCGTCGCCTCTGGTGGATCCGCGGACCAGCCGGCCTTGCTCATAGACCAGCTCGATGGAGAGGCCGTCGAATTTTGGTTCGACCGTATATTCTATCTGCTGGCTTTCCAGTTCACGCTTCATCCGTTGATCGAATGCCAGGACGTCGGCCACATCGACGATGGAGTCGAGACTCAACATCGGCCGTTCGTGTTTGACCTTGCCCAGCTCAGCCAGAGGCGGTGCGCCGACCCGTTGGGTTGGAGAATCGTCCGTAACCAAATCCGGATAGGCCGTTTCAAGATCACTCAGATCTTTGAACAGCCGATCGTATTCGCCGTCGGAGATTTCCGGACGGTCTTTGACGTAATACAGGTAGTCATGTCTGCGGATCTCCCGGCGGAGCCAGTCGAGCTGTTCGGAAACCGGTGCGGATGAATCCGGTCGCCGGGACGGCGAAAGGTTATCGAATAAATCTGGTGGCATAGCTTCTGATCTCATGGCCGTTGAGCACGTGAAAGCGACGGAGTCGATCAAGCGTCTGGCTTGAAAATCTCGAGAGCGGAATCGGGACGAGCGTCCGTCCGAATTGTTTGGCAATTCTCCGCCAGCTGGCGCGAGGCGGAACGGGTGTCACGAGCGCAATGTGGGTTTCCCGGGTGTGGACAGCTGCCGCCGCAATCAACCGCTCCTCCAGGGTCGTTGCGAAGGCTAACAAGGGATCGCTCCAGATATCCGGAATGGGACGGGGCGGGAACAGGAAGAAGGCGCCGCCATAACGCGACTGGGCAATGCCGGGTCCCACCATGTCATCGGCAAACGGGGTGGCGTAAAAACAGAGCGTGGATTCTTCCTGGTGCTCGGCAAACCAGGTGGCTTGCCAGGAATAAGTCAGGGGATCGGCGGGAGTGTCAAACAGGAAGATCACGACTTCGACATTGCCGCGGGCGGGTGGGATTTCCCGCACATAAAGATCCATGCGCGGCAGTGAGCTCAAGGCATTGCCGGACGGTGAGCCGGCCGATCGTTTTCCACCCAGCCATCGGCGAAGACTTTCCCGGAGATCCAACCCGTCTTTCATCGATGTCGTAAACTTTTCTGTCTTGGCCAGATCCGCGCCGATGAGCGCGGATGCCTGGGCGCGCACGTGGGTATTGAAACTTTCAATCCGCTGATCTTCCGGAGGCCAGGAGCATTGCCGTTGCGGGTTCCAGAGATGAGACCATCGGCGGCTGGTTTTCCGGTCAGGCTTTGGTTTCAACGACAGCTCGCGCCAGACGAGCGGCGGTCCCTGCAGGCGGTTGGTGGCGGAGGCGATGGTTCCGTCAGGCAACTCCACTTCAGAGAGTCCCACGGTGATCGTGTCGAGCCGCGACTGATTGTGAGCCTCCTGATAGCCATAGCTCTTAGCGGTCTTGAGCAGCATCACGGCAAAGTCGTCTCCGGCAGTTTGCTTGGCGGCGACGATGAGTGAATACAGTGATGGCGTTAGGCGGCGTTCAAGCAGGGTGAGATTCCGGACGTACTGCAAGAGGACCTGGAGGATCTGCGGCGTCACCCAGTCGGGAATGGAGGCGCCTTCTGCCCGATGATGTTCAATCCAACGGGCCCTTGCTTCGATGAGGAGTTCCTTCACGCCATCGATGGCGAGATTCCAATCCGAGTGCAGCGTTTCACGTCGCCGTTCGTACAATTCAGTGAGAAAGGGCAGTTCGCCCAAGACGAAGTAGAGGGAGTCTCGGTTGACGCTGCAACGGACCGGCCGTCCCGTTGTTGCTTCCGGCCGGTCATAAGGGGCATTGGCTTGATAGGCGGTGCGGAGCCAGGGCCAGTCCGTCAGGTGGCAAAGGCAGAGGATAGAGGCATGGTCCAGCTCCAGTTCATGGAGCCGAAAGGCCATCCATGCGATCCGTTGATCCTGCTGTGAGCCTGGCGGCGGCATGGTGAGAGAGGGCAGCGTCGCAGCCGCCAGCATCGGAAGCGAGACGGATTTGACGGCATAGGGATCGGGCCCGACAAAAGGAACCGGTTCAAATCGGGCAACCTCCCGGTCAATGTAGGCGCGGGGGATGGCTTCGCCCATCGCCACGCGAATACCCATGATGACGGCCTGACAGGGATCGACTGGAATCAGACTGACGCCGGCCTTTTCCTCTTGTGCCGGTTCCGGCAAGACGATCAGGCTGATCTCGGGGAGGCGATCCACCGCTTGCTCGACGCAGACTTCCACGGAAGGCGGGAGAGGAACGGCCAGGCAGTCGTACCGTTTCCCGATCAAGGTTTCACGGACTTCCTGCGCGATATCGCCGCTGCCATGGAGGATGGGAAGGAGATCGATGCGCGGCGACAGGCTGAGTATGCGTGCGTCGGTCGGCGTATAGCGAGACATTCAGCGTCCCGGGTGTAGAGGGTCGTCTTCCTCGAAAAAGAAATCGCCGAAGCCTTTGGGGAGCGCTTGATCACCCATCGCCCGCTTTCTTCGCTTTGACTGCTCTTCCAAATCCAGCGACTCGGCTCCGAGCACTTTCAAGAGGGCTTCCTGCCACATTCGATCAAGCGCGACCGGGTGGGACGAATCCTGGGCGAGCCGTTTGACGGCGTATTGGATGAGATGCAAGCCGTCGCGGATCGAATATTCCAGGTTCAGCTGATGGGCGTCCTGCAGGAAGCCGACGGCGATGCTCAGGATGTCTTCCTTTGCAAAGGGAAGATGGTAGCGGAGAATTGCCATTTCATCCTGGCGCGACGGGAATCCGAGGCCGAGGGTCGGTTGCAGACGGGAGAGCATGTAGTCCGGCACTTCATACGTGGAGGCATCCTCGTTCATCGTGACGCAGCAGCGGAAGTCTTCGTGTGCTTCGATGAGAATACCGGCGATGATCGATTCGACACAGCGGCGATGGTCGAGTAAAGAGGCCAGGGATGCCCAGCTCTTCTCGTTCATCCGGTTGCCTTCATCCAGAACGCAGATACTTCCGGTGAGTACCGCCGTCACCAGCGGCGACGCGTGGTAGGCGATGGATCCCGATTCGGCCAGGACGGGTGTAATCAGCAGGTCTTCCGGGCGTGTATCGGCGGTACATTGAAAGACATACAGGTCCTGCTTGCGTTCCTTGGCGCCCGACATCGCCAATGTCGTTTTTCCGATGCCCGGAGGACCGGTTATTCTCGGCGACAGGGGGAGATCCCGCGGGTCAACTTTGAGCCAGCAGGCGAGGAGCTGTTGCAGCGGCTCTCGACTCCCGATCCATTCTTGTAATGTCGAAATAGGCTGCGCAAGGTGCAGCGTAATGCCCTGTACCGAGATGGTTCTGGCGGGGGTGGCTTGTGCGCGATTATCCATGGCTGCACGTTTTCTGATGGGGCATCTTCATGGAGGGGACGGTAGCATAGCACCAGGAGTGGGTCAAACCCCTGTCCAGCCCCAATTCGCTTTGACTTTCACTGCGTTGGACCGTATTCTTAGTGACCCGTCGGTTGGTGTATGACCGGAAGTTGTGTGAGGCGGGATGGCCGATTCGGGATGCAGTCATGATCCGGCGGCGGAGGTGGACAATGAAGATGGAGGATCGTCGAGTGATGAATCAGACTTGCAGGGTGGTCGGTTCCGGCGTGCTTGTGCTATGCGGCACCATGTTGCTCAGCGGCTGTGTGGTGCTGGAAGAAAAGTACAATGCGGAGAAGGCACGAAGTCTGAACTTCCAGCGGCTGCTGGCCCAGGAAGAAAAGCGCACGGCTGAGCTCGACAGCGAAGCGAAGCGGACGAAAAAAGAGTTGGCGGAATTCGAGGCGAGGAACCGCGAATTGGCGGCGCAAGTCCAGGCAGCTCGTGAGCAGATGGGACGGCTTCAGGAAGAATCTGAGGCAGTTAAAGAATCGGCCATGCTGGAGCGGAAGGCCCTGCAGGACATGCGGAAAATGGCTCCAGCCGCAGCGCCCAAGCCCAAGAAGGTCGATGAGCTGGCGTCGCTCTCGCGTGAGGCTGATGCGCTTTTGCAGGATTCGGCGAAAGAGATGGCCAGCCTGGCCCCCCCGGCGGAAGTGACCAAGCCAAGCGCCAAAGCAGGAACCACCATTCACGTGGTCAAGCCCGGGGAAACGTTGTTTCGCGTCAGCCGCCTGTACGGTATCCCAATCGATAAATTAAAAAAATGGAACAAGTTACCGGACGATATTATAGAAGTGGGCCAGAAACTCATCGTCGGGATGGAGTAATTCCGCAGGCATGGCAACGCCAACATATTCGCTCAGCTTAGACGAGTTCCGCCGGTACGCTAAGGAGGGCAACCTTATTCCCTTGTACCGGGAAATTCTGGCCGACTATGAGACTCCGGTCTCGGCCTTTGCGAAGATCGATCATGGTCCGTCGGCGTATCTGTTGGAGAGTGTGCAGGGAGGGGAAAAGTGGGCCCGCTACTCGTTTCTCGGCAGCGGGTCGCCGATTCTCATGGTGGAAGATCGCGGAGATCTTCTGATCAAGGAAGGGAAGCGCACCCGCCGCATCGCCTGCAAAGGCTCCCCGCTCGATCGTCTTCGGGAATTTATGGAAACGTATCGTCCGGTGACCGTTCCCGGACTTCCCCGGTTTGTCGGTGGAGCCGTCGGGTATCTCGGCTATGACATGGTGAGCACGTTTGAGGATATCTCGTTTCGCCGGAAAGAGAGTTTGAATCTCCCGGAGTTTGCGTTCCTCCTGACCGACACGCTGCTGATTTTCGACAATGTCGCGCAGAAGATTAAAGTGGTCGCCAATGCCCATGTCACATCGCAATCGGAACGGGCGATCCGCCAGGCCTACCGTCAGGCTACCGCACGGATTGAACGTATGATTGCCCGGTTGCGCCGGCCGCTGCGTCGGACTGCGCCCAAGCGCCGGCGGACGCCGATTACGTTCACGCCGAATATGAGCAAGGCTGACTTCGAGAAGATGGTCAGTCTGACGCAGGAATATATCAAGGCCGGCGATATCTTTCAGTGTGTATTGTCTCAGCGTTGGGAAACGAAACTCCATGCGACACCGTTCCAGCTCTATCGCGCCCTTCGCGTCGTCAATCCGTCACCGTACATGTACTATCTCAGGATCGCGGGTGTCGAACTGGTGGGGTCGTCGCCGGAAATTCTGGTGCGGTGCGAAGACGGGCTGGTGTCCGTTCGTCCGATCGCCGGTACCCGCCGTCGTGGGGCCACGGTCGAGGAGGATGAGCAACTGGAGCGTCGGCTGCTGGCCGACCAGAAGGAGCGGGCCGAGCACATTATGCTCGTGGACCTGGGCCGAAACGACGTCGGGCGGGTGGCCGAGAGCGGCTCCGTCAAAGTCGAATCACTGATGAACGTCGAACGCTACTCACATGTGATGCATATTGTGTCCAACGTGAGCGGCCGACTGGACCCGGAGAAGACCGTCTACGATGTGTTGCAGGCCTGTTTCCCGGCCGGGACTGTGTCAGGAGCCCCGAAAATTCGCGCGATGGAAATCATCGAAGAACTGGAACCGACCAGGCGGGGGCCCTATGCCGGCGCGGTCGGCTATTTCAGCTTCTCCGGTAATATGGACATGTGCATCAATATCCGCACGGTCGTGGTATCCAAGCGGCGAGCCTTCATTCAGGCCGGCGCCGGTATCGTGGCGGACTCGAATCCCGAACACGAATACGAAGAGACCTGCAATAAAGCGCGCGCCATGATGAAAGCCATCGAGTTGGCCGAGCAGGGGCTGGAGTAGCGTCATGCTCTTGATGATCGACAATTACGACTCCTTTACCTACAACCTGGTGCAGTATCTGGGTGAGTTGGGCGAAGATGTCCGGGTGTATCGGAATGACAAGATCACCTTGCAGCAGATCGAAGACCTTGGGCCCAGTCGTATTGTGATTTCGCCGGGCCCCTGCACGCCGAAAGAAGCCGGCGTCTCCGTCGAGACGATCCGCCAATTCGCCGGCCGCATGCCGATCCTCGGCGTCTGTCTCGGCCATCAATCGCTGGGGGTGGCGTTCGGCGGTGAAGTCATCCGGGCCCAGCGGCTGATGCATGGGAAGACGTCGATGATTTCGCACGACGGGAAAACGATCTTCCATGGCTTGCCGAATCCATTCGAGGCGACACGCTATCATTCGTTGCTGGTGAATCCCAAGAATCTTCCCGACTGCCTGGAGGTTTCGGCTAAGACCGCCGAGGGTGAAATTATGGGACTGCGTCATCGGACGCTCGCGGTCGAGGGCGTGCAATTTCATCCGGAATCGATTTTGACGAAGGCCGGGAAAGATCTGCTGAGAAACTTCTTGAAACTCTAGTCTTGCCGGACTGTCCGTTTCCCATGATCAAAGACGCAATCGCGAAATTGGCCGACCGCATAAACCTTTCCGAACAGGAAGCGGAAGAGGTGCTGTCCGAGATCATGGACGGTGCGGCCACCCCGGCGCAGATCGCCGCCTATCTGATGGGCCTTCGCCAGAAAGGCGAAACGGTGGATGAGATCGCCGGCTCGGCTCGCGCGATGCGCGCCCGCGCCACGCGGATCCAGGTGGGCAGTTCGATCGTCCTCGATACCTGCGGAACTGGCGGTGACGGCGGGCACACCTTCAATATTTCGACGACCGCGGCGTTCGTAGTAGCCGGTGCGGGACTCACCGTGGCAAAACACGGGAACCGGTCGGTTTCCTCCAGGTCGGGGAGCGCGGATGTGCTGAGCGCATTGGGCGTGAAGATCGACCTTCAGCCGGAGCGAGTGGCGGATTGTATCAATGAGGTGGGCATCGGGTTTCTGTATGCTCCGCTCTTTCATGGCGCCATGAAACATTGCGCGGGGCCGCGACAGGAAATGGGGATTCGCACGCTCTTCAATGTCCTCGGTCCGCTGGCCAACCCTGCCGGGGCCACGCACCAGGTCCTCGGAGTCTATGATGCGAAACTGACGGAGGTGATGGCCAAAGTCCTGGTGCAATTGGGTTCCCAACATTGCTTTGTCTTGCATGGCATGGACGGACTCGACGAGCTCACGGTCTGCGACCGGACGAAAGTCTCCGAAGGAAGAGGCGGGGTCGTGTCCAACTATTTTGTGACGCCTGATGAATGCGATCTGCCCCGCGTCCACAAGAAGGAAATTGCCGGCGGAACCCCTGAAGAGAATGCCCGGATCACGAGAGATATTCTGCAAGGGAAGAAGGGGCCGAAACGCGACATTGTCTGTCTGAATGCGGCTGCTGCGATTGTCGCAGGCCAGCAGGCGAAGACGTTGAAAGACGGGCTGCGAGTCGCCAAGCAGGCGCTCGATACAGGCGCCGCAGCAGAAAAACTCGACCGGCTGGTGGCCTGGACGAAAAAGGTGTCGTGACACATGATTCTGGATCAGATTCTTGAACATAAGAAAGCAGAACTCCGGCACAAGCAGAGCCGTGGCTATCTGGCGGATCTGAAATCCGCCATTCGGGATGCGCCGCCGCCGCTCGGATTTGCCGTGACGCTCGATGCGACACGGACGGCGACGAGCCCGGCCCTGATTGCAGAGGTGAAAAAAGCTTCGCCGAGTCTCGGTCTGCTGCGTCCCGAGTTTTCCGAGAACTTTGACTATCTTCGCATTGCGCGCTCGTACCATGAACATGGGGCCTCCGCATTATCGGTGTTGACCGATAAGGATTTCTTTCAGGGCGATCTACGCTATCTGGCGGAAATCAAGAAGGCGCTGCCCATGCCGGCGCTGGACAAAGAATTTATGGTGGGGGACATCCAGTTTTATGAAGCCCGGGCTCATGGTGCTGACGCGGTGCTCCTGATTGTGGCCGCGCTGGAAAAGCGCCAGCTCATCGACTTTCACGCGCTGGCCACCGAACTGAAGATGGACACGCTGTTTGAAACGCATCATGAACGGGAATTGGATACGGTCCTGGAGTGGATACCGACGGCCCGCATGATCGGAATCAACAATCGGGATCTCAAGACGTTTACGACGGATCTGGGCGTGACGTTCCGGCTGGCGAAGCGCATTCCGTCCGACAAGATTATTGTCAGCGAGAGCGGCATTCATAAGCGCGAAGACGTATTACGGCTGGTCGAAGCCGGCGTGCATGCCATGCTCGTCGGTGAGTCGCTGATTAAATCCGAGAGTATCGAGAAGAAGATCGCGGAGCTTCGCGGGACAACGGTGTCATCGATCAACTCGTGAAAGTGATACGATCCACGTGAAAGTCAAAATCTGCGGTATCACCAACGAGGATGATGCGCGGGTAGCCGTTGAGGCCGGGGCCGATGCGCTCGGTTTCATCATGTATCGCAAGAGTCCGCGCTTCGTCGAAGCAGCGGTGGTCAAGCGGATTATTGACGGATTGCCCCCTTTTGTTGCGGTGGTCGGAGTGTTCGTCAACGAAGATGCCACGGTTGTGCGACGGCTTATGGATGAGTGCGGATTGACTCTGGCTCAGTTGCATGGTGACGAGTCCGCGGTCTACTGCGAAGGACTGGGGCGTCCCTCCATGAAAGCGCTGCGGATCAAGGACCGCGGAACATTTCTGGCGCTGGCCGAATTTCAGGGCCGCGCGAACGTCCGTGCATTCGTGGTGGACGCCTTTTCCGATCAGGCCTACGGTGGAACAGGACAGACCGTCGATTGGACCCTGGCGGCCGAAGCGGCCCGTGCTTCCAGAATTCTTCTTGCCGGAGGACTCACGCCGGACAACGTGGCGGAGGCGATTCGCCAGGTGCGACCCTACGGCGTCGATGTCAGCAGCGGCGTCGAGGTGCGGCCGGGACGGAAGGATCATGCCAAGGTGCAGGCGTTCATCCAGGCCGTCAGGCTTGTCTCGGCCTGAGACGTCCGATTATACTCCGTCATCATCTGAAAGGATTGAACTGCACGATGAAGAAGGTCCCCGACAGCCATGGACGATTCGGCCCCTACGGCGGCCGCTATGTGCCGGAAACGCTGATGCCGGCGCTGCTTGAACTGGAGCAGGAATATGCAGCGGCTCGGAAAGATCGCGGGTTCCGTCAGGAGCTGGCCTACTATCTCAAACAGTATGTCGGACGGCCGACGTCGCTCTATCATGCATCCCGGCTGACCAAGAAGCTTGGCGGGGCCAAGATCTATCTGAAACGGGAAGATCTCTGTCATACCGGCGCGCATAAAATTAACAATGCGATCGGCCAGGTGCTCCTGGCCATGCGGATGAAGAAACCCCGGATCATTGCCGAAACCGGCGCGGGACAACATGGCGTGGCGACGGCGACGGCCGCCGCGATGTTCGGCCTGGAATGTGAAATCTACATGGGCACGGAGGACATGCAGCGGCAGGCGCTGAATGTCTTTCGCATGCGCCTGCTCGGTGCGAAAGTCACCGGCGTCGACGCCGGCAGCAGAACGCTCAAGGACGCGATCAGCGAGGCCATGCGCGACTGGACTACGAATGTGCGTACGACCCATTACATTCTCGGGTCGGTCCTGGGCGCGCATCCCTATCCGATGATGATTCGTGATTTTCAAGCGATCATCGGACAGGAGGCCCGCAAACAGATTCTTGCCGCGGAAGGGAAGCTGCCCGACTATCTGGTGGCCTGTGTCGGCGGAGGAAGCAACTCTATCGGTCTGTTTCACGCCTTTCTCGGCGATAAGAAGGTCAAGATGATCGGCGTCGAAGCGGGAGGCACCGGCATTCAAAGCGGCAAACATGCCGCACGATTCTTCGGGGGGAAGCCCGGCGTGCTCCAGGGCACGATGACCTATCTCCTGCAAGATGAAGACGGTCAGATTAATTTGACCCACTCGGTGTCGGCGGGGCTGGACTATGCAGCCGTGGGACCGGAGCACAGCCTCTACCACGACTTGAAGCGGGTTCAATACACCTACGCGACCGATGATGAAGCGCTGGCGGCTTTTGATCTGCTTGCAACGGTGGAGGGGATTGTGCCGGCGCTGGAAAGTGCGCATGCTATCGCCGAGGTTGTGAAGCTGGCTCCGAAGCTCAAAAAATCCAACGTCATCATTGCCAATCTTTCCGGCCGCGGAGACAAAGATGTTCAGCAAGTGGCGCGGATGCGAGGGGTGACGCTATGACCGGACGGATTGAATCGACCTTCCAGCGATTGCGCCAGGCGAATAAGAAAGCGTTGATTGCCTATCTGATGGCCGGCGATCCGACCTTGGCCGATACCGAGCGGCTGGTGTTGGAGATCGAGCAGGCGGGGGCCGACATTATCGAGCTGGGCGTGCCGTTCTCGGACCCGATCGCCGATGGCCCGGTCATTCAGTTGGCGGCTGAGAGAGGCCTGCGAAGCGGCACGTCGCTCAGGAAGATCCTGGCTATGATGAAGTCGCTCCGGACGAGCACGCAGGTTCCGATCGTGCTGATGGTCTACTACAATTCTATCCATGCGATGGGGCTTGAAACTTTTTGTCGTGAAGCAGGGATGGCCGGAGTTGATGGACTGATCGTCCCCGATATGCCGCCCGATGAAGCGGGTCCATTGAAAGGTCCGGCTGCTGCAGCTGGGTTGCGGCTGATTTTCCTCTTGGCGCCCACCAGTACGACGGAACGACGGGAATATGTCGCCAAGGAATCTCAAGGATTTCTTTATTATGTCTCGCTCACCGGCATTACCGGAGCCAAGATTCAAAACATGGCGGAAGTCGGCAAGAATGTCGGCAAGATCAAGAAGGTGACCAAGACGCCGGTCGCAGTCGGATTCGGTGTGTCAACGCCGGAAGACGCTGCCACGGTGTCGGCCATGGCGGATGGAGTCATCGTCGGAAGTGCGATCGTGAAGCAGATTGCGGCGCACCAGCAATCCTCAGACATGCCGGAGAAAGTCGGTCGCTTTGTCGCATCTTTGAAAACGGCGATGAACCAGCTTGCCTAGGTGCGAGACAAGGTTTGGGGTGGACCTGGCGGAAAGGGGAGGATCTACCGCTTACCGGAGCTTGTTGACGGCGGCATGTACTTAATCATCTCATCGGTCAATTCAGCCGCGACGTCCTTCAGATTCGGCTTGAAGAACATATAACTGCTGGCCTTCTCATGCCTGGCCTTCCAGACTGTCGTTCCGGTCGTGGCGTCGATGAGACGCATGCTCAGACCGACACGGCCGACATTGTCGCCTTCTTTTCTTGAATATTCCCAGGCATTGATCCGGATCACGAGAAAGGACTCGACATTGAGTGACTTGCCCAGCTTGATCGCCGATTCCTTGTCTGATTGGCCGGTCATTTCAAGCCGGGAGAAATAGAACACCAGCGAGTCAAACGCTTCCTTCGATCCCTGAAAGATATCGGTGACTTGCTCGGCCGGGACGACTCGTTCGATCCGTCCTGTCTTACTGAGCGATCCCGCAAGGACTTCCTGGATATCCTCGCGCGCACTGTCGTATTGGCTGGCCATTGGAGGCAACACCGCCACCGACTGCGGACGAAACACCTTTGCGCCGGGACCTTCCCACATTTCCTGAAGACCACCGCAACCGGCCAAGGTGAGGACCGCTGCACCGGCGAGGAGAATATGTCGAAGGGGCTTGTTCAGCAACATCATAGCTTTCAGTATACCATTAGAATGTCAAAGAGACAGAGCCTGATGCCAATGCGCCACGCTCACGGAAGTCATACCCGCCTCCGATGTCGACTCTGAGGGCAAAGACCCGTAGGCCAATCCCTGCAGTCGGGGTAATAGTCGCTGCGGCATCCTGCACATTCTTGTAGGCACCGACACGCAGGGAGAGGAATTCGTTTAGGATTGTTTGTTCGGCTCCGACGCTCAGCACCTGGCTTTTGATTCCCGGGACAAAGGTCTTGTTTGAGGTGACATCCATATCGGCAGTCAACGTGAGAGACGAGTAGGGGTTGATGGCGACACCGCCTCGCACCTGAGGCAACATCTTGTATTTGGTTCCATCCGGGGCATCGAATTCAGGTTGCGTCAGATCTTTGGCTACGACTCCGAGCCGCAACCAGGAAGCGGGGCGGTAGATTGCGCCGACATCCACGCTGAAGGCGGATGATATCTTGGCCTTGCCAAAGTTATCGGATAGCTTCAGCTCCTCACCATTGATTGTAGCCGTTCCGGAATAAGCAGCTCCCTGAATAGCCTTTGCCGTAATACCGACGGCGAAGGTCTTGTCCGCAAAGGCATAGGCGTAAGAAAATGCGGCTTGCCTGGCTTCGAGACCGCGCAGTGCGATCTGACCGTCAATCGTGATTGGCCCTGCACCCGTTGCCGAAATTGGTCGGGATACGAAACTTCCGCCCGTTGCCACGTCAGAAACATTAAATCCAAACGCATGCTCTCCAAAGTGCCCTTTAAAATAGAGGCCAGCAGTGCCATTGGCGGATAACGATGCTCCAGGGCGATTCAATCGATTGGCCAGGTCCTGTGCCCGTCCGGCATTGGCAGCATTATTTAAATCTAAGTCCTCGATATGCTGCAGAGATTCACGGAAACCGTGGCGGTCTACGCCTTGCGCGGTTGCTTGCAACCGAATATCCACCGTCTGCGTCATGGCAAGGCCGGCCGGATTCCAATAGGTGGCGAGGGCGTCTGTCGTAATCGCCACTCCAGCGCCACCCATGCCGGCGGCCCGGGGACCGACCACGGCAAACTCTCCGGCAAGGACCTGGTTCGGAATAAGCATGAGGGCAGTCAACCCAAGAGCGCGAATAAATAAATGTTTCATAGCCTTACCTCGCATGAAGCTCGAAAGGACTCCGTAATATTTTGCAGTCTAGGGATCTCGACTACATCCGTCAAGACTTAGACGATCATTCCGTCTTGCATGTGAATGATGCGGTCGGACTGGGCGGAGAGCTTGTCGTTGTGGGTCACAATCACGAAGGTGGTTTTGCGGGTACGGTTCAAATCCCGAAGAAGGCCGAAGAGGGATTCACCGGTGTGCGTGTCCAGATTGCCGGTCGGTTCGTCGGCCAGGACAAGATCGGGCTTTTGAAGCAGCGCCCGAGCGACGGCCACCCGCTGCTGTTCACCGCCGGAGAGCTCTCCCGGTTTATGGTGGAGCCGTTGTCCTAACCCGACTTCCTGCAGCAGCGTCGTGGCCTCCAGCTCGACTTCCTCGATCGGACGCCGCTGGATGAGTGCCGGCATGCAGGCATTCTCCAACGCGGTGAATTCCGGCAACAGATGGTGAAATTGAAAGACAAAGCCGATGCGGCGGTTGCGGAATTCAGCCTGCTGCGCCTCGGACATCTGGAAGAGATCCTGATTGTCGAAGTAGACGGTTCCTTTTGTCGGCCGGTCGAGCATGCCCATGATATGGAGCATGGTGCTCTTGCCGGCGCCTGATGCCCCGACGATCGCCACCATTTGCCCGCGTGGAATTTCCAGATCGATCCCCTTGAGCACGGTGAGTTCCTGTGATCCCATGATGAAGGATTTGTGGAGGTCCGTAATACGGATCATCGGATAGTTCTCACCGGTCATTGGTGTAGGCGTGGTGTTCATTCGTAGCGCAGTGCCGCGACCGGTTCGAGTTTGGCTGCCTGGAGCGACGGGTAGACGGTCGCGGCAAAGCTGATGAGGATGGCGGAGCCGGCCACGAGGAGCACATCGAGCGCCTGGACGTGGACGGGAATTCTGGAGATGTAATAGACGGTCGGGTCAAATGTCCAAAAGGTCTGGATCAACCAGAGGAAGGCATAGCCCAAGGGAATGCCGATGGCTGTGCCGCTGAATCCGATGATCAAGCCGTTCAGCATGAAAATGCGCCGGATGCTCTTCCGTGTGGCACCCATGGCTTTCAGAATCGCGATCTCTTTCTGCTTTTCCGTCACGATCATCGTGAGCGTGCTGACGATGTTAAACGAAGCGACGATGGTGATAAGAACCAGGAGAAGAAACATCATGGTCTTCTCCAGCTTGAGAGCCGAGAAGAGATTCCGGTTCATCTGCATCCAATCTCTAGCGCCATAGACAAATCCCAATGAGCCTTCGATGTTGTGGGCGATGTCGTTGGCTCGAAAAACGTCGGTCACTTTGACTTCGATCCCGGAGACGGTCGCCCCCATATTGAAGAACTTCTGCGCTTCGGCAAGATCGATATAGGCCAGCGACGAATCGTATTCGTACATGCCGGAGTGGAATAGGCCGACGACGGCAAAGGTGCGAATCTTCGGTACCATGCCCATAGCACTGATCGGGCCGACGGGCGAGACCACGTTGACCGTGTCGCCCACGAAGGCCCCGAGACGCATGGCCAGTTCTTTTCCAAGGATGATCCCCGGTTTCTCCGTTTCGACGGCCGGACCGGTCGGGTCATCGGCCGGCGGCTGCTTGACCTTGACGGGTTTACTCAGGTCTGAGAGCTCGCCGGTTCCGAGGTTCTTGGCAAGTTCGGTGACATGCCCTTCCCGCTGGGGATCAATCCCGCGGAGCACGATGCCCTGGACGCCGTTGGGTGTTGTCAGCAGGACCTGCTTAAGGACAAACGGAGTGGCGGCCACGACGTCCTGGACTTCTTCTATCCGCTTGGTGGTCGGTTCGTAATCGGACATGCCGTCTTTCATACGATCCTGCACAATGATATGGGCTGTGGTACCGAGAATTTTCGCCTGAATGTCCTCTTTGAAGCCGGTCATGATGCCGACGGTCCCGATCAGGGCCGCTACGCCGAGGGTAATCCCGGCGATCGATACGAACGTGTTGAGCGAGATCGTGCGGTTCCGCCGCTTGGCGCGGAGGTAGCGGAGGCCGACAAAGATTTCATACGGCATCGACATGGGCGATTATTTCTCCGGCCGGAGTTGAGGAAACAGGACCACATCACGGATCGAGGCCTGGTTGGTGAACAGCATGATCAAGCGGTCGATGCCGATGCCTTCGCCGGCGGTGGGCGGCATGCCGTATTCCAATGCGCGAAGGAAATCTTCATCGACGAGATGCGCTTCTTCGTCGCCGGCTTCACGCTGCGCGGCCTGACCCTCGAACCGTTCCCGTTGATCGAGCGGATCGTTCAACTCGGAGAACGCATTCGCAATTTCCCGCCCGGCGATATACAGCTCAAACCGATCGGTGAGCGACGGATTGGAATCTTTCCGCCGTGCCAGGGGAGAGATTTCGATCGGGTAGTCGGTGATGAAGGTCGGTTGAATGAGATTTGGCTCAACCGTTTCCTCGAAGATCTCGTTCACAATATTGAAGAGTGTGGCCTTGGGATCGACCTGGACGCCGAGCGATTTCGCGGCGGCGGCGGCTTTGTCGCGATCTTGCAGGACGGATGGATCCAGCTTATTCACTTCCAGAATGGACTGGTGGTAGGACCAGCGCCGCCAGGGTGGTGTCAGGGTGATCTCTTTACCCTGATACTCGATCACGGTTTTACCGAGCAACTGCTGAGCCAGGCTGGAGACCATGTCCTCAGTCAGAATGATCAAGTCCTGATAGTCCGCATAGGAAACGTAGAATTCCAGCATCGTGAATTCGGGGTTGTGAATCGTCGAGATGCCTTCATTGCGGAAGTTGCGATTGATTTCAAACACGCGGGGAAAGCCGCCCACGATGAGCCGTTTAAGGTATAGCTCCGGTGCGATGCGTAAATAGAGATCGATGCCGAGCGCGTTGTGATGGGTCACAAAGGGTTTCGCCGCCGCGCCGCCGGGGATCGGATGCATCATCGGGGTTTCGACTTCCAGGAATCCGCGCTCGATCAGGTATGACCGGATGCCGGCAATGATTTTGCTGCGGATGGCGAAGATACTATGGACGTCCGGATTGGCAATCAGATCGACATAGCGTTGCCGGTAGCGCGTTTCCACGTCGGTGAGCCCGTGCCACTTCTCAGGCAACGGCCGAAGAGCCTTGCTCAAGAACGTGAGCTCCCGGACTTCCACGGTGAATTCATTGGTCTTGGTGCGGAAGAGTGTGCCGGTGACTCCGATCCAGTCGCCCAGGTCGAGCTGTTCCGTCACCATATAAGACTGCTCGGTGAGGAGGTCTTTCTTGAGATAGACCTGCAAGCGGTCCGCGCCGTCCTGTATGACTGCAAAACCGGCTTTCCCGAACCGGCGCAATGCGACTACTCGGCCGGCGAAGGTGCAGCTGATCTTTTCCTCTTCCAGGATTTCCTTGGATTTTTCGGAATGCAGCTTGATGAGCATTCCCGCGCGGTCTTTAATTTCGAATCGAGTGCCGTAGGGGGCCACTCCGGCCGCGCGCAATTGATCGAGTTTCTTGATGCGTTGCTGTCGCTGTTCGTTCAATTCATCCATGGTCGTTCCGTGTCCTGTTAATCCTCATCCGTGCCGGCCGTGGTCGGGGCGAGGAGCGCTCCGGCCATCTTCTTCTTCAGATAGGCTTCAATAAATGTGTCCAGATCGCCGTCCATGACCGCCGCCACATTCCCGGTTTCATGGGCGGTCCGGTGGTCTTTGACCATTTGATAGGGCTGGAACACATAGGAGCGAATCTGACTGCCCCAGCCGATCTCTTTCTTTTCGCCGACGATGGCGTTGAATTCCGCCTCTTTCTTTTTCTGCTCCACCTCGAAGAGACGGGCTTTCAGAATCTTCATCGCACCATTGCGATTCTGAAGTTGCGATCGCTCGTTCTGACATTGCACCACGATGTTGGTGGGGATGTGCGTAATCCTGATCGCCGTCTCAACCTTGTTCACATTCTGGCCGCCGGCGCCGCCGGCTCGAAAGGTATCGATTCTCAGATCTTTGTCGTCGATCACGACATCAATGTCCTCATTGAGTTCCGGATAGACGAAGACCGAGGCAAAGGAAGTATGACGCCGCTTGTTGGCATCAAACGGGGAGATCCGCACCAGGCGATGCACGCCGGCTTCAGCCTTCAAGTACCCGTATGCATAGGGGCCCGTCACCGAGATGGTCACGCTCTTAATGCCGGCTTCGTCGCCATGGAGCATATCCAGGGTTTCAACTTTGAACTTTTTGGTCTCGGCCCATCGAACGTACATGCGCAGGAGCATCTGCGCCCAATCCTGCGACTCCGTGCCTCCGGCACCGGGATGAATAGCCATGATCGCATTGTTCGAATCAAGTTCTCCGGAGAGGAGCATCTCGACGCGGAGCGTGGCCAGCGTTGTTTCAAGCCGGTGGAGCTCGGTCGTCAACTCCTGTTCAAGAGAAGTATCCTGGCCCTCTTCCGCCAGTTCCAGCATGGCCTGAAGGTCGCCGAGTTTCGTCTCGATCTCACGCCATTGGATGAGTTCGCGCTCAAGCGTGACTTTTTTCCTACTGGTCGATGCGGCTGATTTGGTGTCGTTCCAGAATGTCGGGACGCCCATCTTGGCTTCGAGCTCTTCGAGCTCAGCGGTCATGCGAGCGAGGTCAAAGATGCCCCCGTAGTTCCGAGACCTGCACTCCGACTGTCTGCACGCGACTCCGCACCTCGTCTAACATGACTCGTGTCCTTTCGACTTACACAGGGGTGATGGCGGTGGTGCCAT
>JACOEJ010000123.1 GCA_024998645.1 Nitrospira sp. | reverse complement strand
GAAGGCCGCCTCACCGAAGACGCGCAGAAACGACTGATGGCGATTCAACAGTTTACGGAGCTGGGCTCGGGTTTCCGGATCGCCGCAGCAGATCTTGAAATCCGCGGTGCCGGCAATCTGCTGGGCAAAGCACAGTCCGGCCACATCGCCGCCATCGGTCTGGATCTCTACCTCAGAATGGTTGAGGAAGCCGTGCAACGCCTCAAGGGGCATACGGTCGAAGAAGAACCGGATCCTACTCTGCGCGTACCGGTCTCGGCCTTCATTCCGGAAACGTATGTGGACGATCCGCACCATCGACTCTCGTGGTACAAGCGCCTGACCGCCTGCAAGCAAGTCGGTGAGCTGGCGCTCCTCCACGGAGAAATCCAGGACCGGTACGGACTCCCGCCGGAACCGGTGGAGCGGCTCCTGGAAGTGATGCAGCTGCGGGTGCTGGCCAAACTGCTCCATATCACGGCCATCGAAGTGACCCACCAGTCAGCGATCGTCACACTGGGACCCAAGGCCGCGATCCCCGAACCGGCCGTCCATGCCATGATGGATCGGCTGAAAAAGCGGCTTCGCTTCCTTTCTCCACAGGCTTTTGAGATCCAGATGCCGCATGACGACTGGGGTTCGACCTTTGCCGAACTCAACACAACCTTGCAAAGCCTGGGACACTGTGATACCAACAAATCAACGACACAGCTGAAATCGAGTGCCTGAACCACGCCGCACTCTCGTACTGACTGGAAATAGAACATCGTCCATGCGCAATTTTCGCTCTTCACTCGTCCTCGCCGCTCTGCTTTCCGGATCCCTGTGGATCCTGCCCGGCTGTACCCCGCCGCAGGAAGAGCCGGTCCTGGCGCTCGTCAATGGTCGTGCCATCACGCAATATGAGTTCGATGTTCGTTGGAACGAGCTCTCTGAGGCCACCCGCGGTCGGTACGATAAGGAAGGCGGCAAGCGACGGTTTCTTGATGAATTGATCACCCGCGAACTGCTGATGCAGGAAGCCCGTCGCCAGGGGCTGGATCAGAGCGACGCGATTCGTGATCGCGCACAACGCTACAAAGAACAGCTCGTGCTGGACGAACTCCTGAAAGACCGCCTTAAGGCCAAAGTCGAGCTCTCCCAGGCCGAGTTGGATGCCTACTATGAAAAGCACGCCCACCAGCTGCTGGCCCCGCTCAAAGTCCAAGTTTCACAGATGTTGCTGAATAATTATCCGGCGGCCAAAGATTTGAAGAAGCAGATCGAGTCCGGCGGCGATTTTGCCAAGTTCGCCCAGCGCTACTCCATCGACGACAAGACCAAAGCCAAAGGCGGAGACCTCGGCCCCTATCGGAAAGGCCTCCTCAATCCCGACGTCGATGCCATCGTCCAGACTCTCAGGCACGGCGTGATCAGTGAACCCATCAAGACCGACGCAGGCTACTACCTGGTCAAGGTCAGTCCGCTGGAAAAAGAGACCATTCAGGCGGATCTCGCCACCCGGGAGCGGCTGCGTCAGGAATTGCTGGCGGACAAACGCCGGAAACAGTTTGAAGAAGTGATCGCGGATATCCGAACCAAAGCGACAGTCCGCCTGGCCGATGCGTCCCGCTACATCACCGAAGACACCGGAAAACCGTAGGGCTCACGCTTCCGTCTCCTCAAGACTCCTTCATTTCGTGTACAATCCGCTGGTCTGCCCTGCACTCACCGAGGAGCATCGTGCCCGTGCATCTGAATCCGGTTTTCCGCACAATCGTCCCTGTCGCGTTCGGACTGCTGATCTCTCTGCTCTGGTTCAGACCAGCCCCTTCGGCCTTCTCTGCCACTCAACTGGAGGATCGGATTGTGGCGGTGGTGAATACCGACCTCATCATGCAATCCGACGTCAGGCACGAGCTGGCCCCCGAACAAGAACGCATTCGCCAGCAATACCGCGGCGAGGAGTTGGGACAGAAGCTGAAGACGGCCGAATACATGGCGCTGACGAAAATGATCGAGCGACGGTTGCAACTGCAAGAAGCCAAAGCCAAGAGCGTGGACGTCTCGGATCAGGAAGTGAAGCAAGCCATCCAGCAGATGAAGCAGCAGGGTGAGAAGGTCAACGAGAATGACCCGCTCAGCCTGAGAAACGTACGCGATCAGCTCACTCTTCTCAAAGTCGTCGACCGGGAAGTGCGGAGCGGCGTCATGGTCGGAGACGCGGAGATGAAGCGGTACTACAAGGAACACCAGACGCGCTTTGCGCTCCCCGAAGAATACACCTTGAGCCAGATCTTGATTCAGCCCCGCTCGGCCGACGGAACCGCGGAAGCGCTGGAGAAAGCACGGATCGTCATGAAGGAATTGAAGCAGGGGGAAAAGTTTGAGGATGCCGCGCTGCGTTATTCAGACGGTCCGAACGCCTCACGCGGCGGCCGGATCGGACTCGTCAGGCAGGGAGAACTCCTGCCGGCCATCGAACGCGCGATTGCGCCGCTGGTGCCGGGGGGGATCTCAGAGATCATAGAAACCTCCGAGGGATATCATATCGTCCGAATCGATGACAGAACTCCGAAGCAGTTCCGCCCGTTCGATGAAGTGAAGTTCGAAATTCAGGCGCTGGTGTTTCAGCAAAAAAGCGAGGACGTCTTCCAATCCTGGCTGGTCAACTTAAAAAACAAGGCCTACATCGAAATCAAGTTTTGACAAGATCCCGCAAGACCCCCCAGAGATGATCCCGCCCCTCCCCGGTGACCACTGAATAGGGAATGAGCTGCTGCCCTTCCGGCAATCCGAGATCGCGGTGAGTTTGACGGAGCGTCCGCACCCGTTCACTCGGCTTGAGCTTGTCCACCTTGGTCGCCACAATCAGAGGCTCGCGCCCGATGGATCGCAACCAGGCCACCGTCTGACGATCCTGTTCCGTCACGACCCGGCATTCCACCAGCAGGATCACCGTCATCAATGACGGCTGCTCCGCCACATAGGATTCGATCAGGGGCCCCCACTCCGCGCGAATAGACTTGGAGACTTTCGCATACCCGTAGCCCGGGAGATCCACCAGATAAAATTTTGCCAGCCCCGGGTCCGACGTCGCAATCTGAAAAAGGTTCACGGCTCTGGTTTTGCCTGGTGTCCGGCTGACTTTGGCAAGCCCGTTCCGATGGAGCAGCGAGTTAATCAATGAGGATTTCCCGACATTCGATCGTCCCGCCACAGCAATCTCAGGCAGTTCCCCCTGAGGAAATTGTTCTGCCGATGCGCAACTTTTGATAAACTCGGAAGAAAGTATTTTCATAGTAGTTGACCAACCCGGTGACTCAACGACGGCTATCCCGTACACAGTAGCAGAATGACGCTCGAGTAACACCCTCTTCTTATGCCCAAGGCCAAGAAACAACGGACCGTCGCACGACTGCTCTTCTGGACGACTCTGCTCGTCGGACTCCCCCTGGGCCTGCTGGTCTTTACCTGGCTGCTGACTCTGCCGGATGTGGCGCTCCTGGCCAAGACCAATCCTGGTCCGACTGCCTTGATGGAACATCGGCAGGCCTTCGCGCAGAGCCAGCGGCATCCTATCCCACGACAATGGACCTGGGTTCCCCTCTCCCGCATTTCCCGCCATCTGCAACATGCGGCCATCGCGGCGGAAGATGCGTCGTTTTTCATTCACGAAGGATTTGATTGGGAGGGTATCAAGGATGCCGCAATCCACAATCTTGAAGCCGGAGAACTGAAACGGGGCGGCAGCACAATCACGCAGCAGCTCGCGAAGAATCTGTATCTCTCGGCCGAGCGCTCACTTTTTCGGAAGGCCCGCGAAGCACTGATCACCAGATCACTGGAACATCATCTGACCAAGGAGCGCATCCTCGAACTCTATCTCAATGTCGCGGAATGGGGAAACGGGGTCTACGGCGCCGAAGCGGCGGCGCGCCATCATTTTGGAAAATCAGCCCAGGATCTCACCGCTGAGGAGGCGGCATGGCTGGCCGCCATTCTGCCATCCCCGCGCCGCTACGACCCGCTCCGGAAGACGGCATTCTTGAGCAAACGCCATCAGCGCATCCTTAAAAGTATGAATAAGATTCCCACCTCTGCTCCGGCGCACTGAACCGAGCCTGATACCCGTCCCTTAAAGGATGGCCTTTAATCTGAGTCTCCGACAACAGACACATCCTGCTCGCCGAAGATCGCAGACTCATGCGTGTAATGTTTAAATTCGAGCAGATTCCGCGAAGGGTCTTCAAGGAAGAAAGTACGATGCTCGATGCGCGTGCCGGGAAATCGGACGCGCGGCTGTTGATAGAACCGAAGGCCCTGCTGCCGGGCTCGCTCGGCCAAGGACTCCCAGTCCGATTGCTCGAGGAGGACAAGTCCAAAGTGGCGTGGATAGACTCCTCGCTGCACCGGAGCCTCATCCGGCTCCAGATGACCGATCAGCTGGTTCCCGGCCAAGCCCAAGGTGATGGCGTTCGCCGATTCGCGCCCGAGGGTACAGCCAAGCCCTTCGACATAAAATTGTTTGGTGGCGACGAGATCGTGAACGGGAAACGCGAGATGAAAGAGGCTGCGGCTCATCGGAAGCAATCCCGTACTGTTGGTTGTCCCTTCCCATCCCACCAGCCGGCTGTCATGCGCGGGGTAACATGGGTGATGGCAAATTGCCCGTTCGGAGCCAGCACGAGAGAACCGGCGGCACCGTTGATTCGTCGAACCAACTTCTTCAGGACCTGCGCCGCCGCTGAAACCGGACGCTCACCCTGGGCCAGGCGATCGCAGATTTCTTTCGCCACCGCGATTCGGATAATCCCCTCACCCAACCCGGTCATGGATACGGCGCCGCTCTCGTTGTCGGCATAGACCCCGCAGCCGATAATCGGAGTGTCGCCGACACGCCCCGGCAACATGAAGTCGATCCCGCCGGTAGATGCCCCGGCCGCAACCGTTCCGATTTGATCAAGTGCCACTGCGCCGACGGTCTCCTTCCCGGCTCGCTTCCGCAACGCCGCCCCACTCGACATCATAGTCCGGTAGAGTTCTAACGTTTTCGGAGACCAGGACTTCGTCATCGTCGCTTTTCGCACGGCATGACCGGAGGGTCGTCGCGGCTGTCGTTCCAATCCGCAATGCCGGGCAAACGCCGACGCAGGCTTCCCGACAAGCAAGACATGTGTCGTCTGCTCCATCACGAACCGCGCGGCTGAAATCGGATGGACAATCCCTTCGACCGACGCAACCGC
>JACOEJ010000019.1 GCA_024998645.1 Nitrospira sp. | reverse complement strand
GGGGGCATTGCTGGAGTTCCCGGCGGGTTTTGGCTACACTACGCGCAGGAGAGACGTGATGAGCATCCGCCAATTACTCCAGTCCAAACGAAGCCAAATCCTCCAAATCGCCGCGCGGCATGGTGCGCGAAAGGTACGGGTATTCGGATCAGTCGCCCGTGGCACCGCTCGCCGGGGTAGCGACATCGATTTTCTCGTCGAGATGGAGGAGGGACGAAGCCTCCTCGATCATGCGGCCTTGATCATCGATCTGGAGCGATTACTAAAACGATCAGTCGATGTGGCCTCCGAACGTGGCCTCCGCCGCTTGGTTCGAAAAGACGTGCTGAAAGATGCCGTGGCCTTATGAGGGATGATCGCGACCGTCTGCAGGATATCCTGGACGCGATTAAGAAGATTGAACGACATGCCAAGCGCGGCCGGCGCGTTTTCGAAGAAGACGAACTGGTCCACACCTGGATGATTCACCATATCCAGATCATCGGCGAAGCTGCCAGTAAGCTGACCCCTACATTCCGGAAGACCCACCACCAAGTGCCTTGGCCCCAGATCATCACCATGCGGCATGTCCTGGTTCATGACTATCTCGGAATTGACCTCGGGGAAGTCTGGGCGGTGGTAGAGCGGGATCTGCCTGCCCTCAAGAAGCAAATTCGCCAGATGGTCAAGCCCCTGACCAAACGTCCGCCAAAGGGCTGATCCCATATCACCAGCTAGGTCATTCATTTTTTCTCCCCAACTCAGCCCCCAGCACTCAGGACTCAGCACTTCCGGGTAGCCCCCAGCACTTCTTTAAGAGGCCCTAGTAGCCCTACGGGGTTTTTCCTCGTCCAATCCCAACACCCCCGCTCAGCCCTCAGGACTTCCGAATTCCCCTAAAAGGCGGGATGATTTCCTGGCAATAACAGGGTATTCTGCGCCCCATGCTGGCCCCCGAAGATCAAGGTCGTGAGCATATCGACCAGGCGCTGGAGTAGGCGGGTTGGAAAGTTCAAGATTACAAAAGTCCACATCTTGTTGCCGGATGGGGAGTGGTCCTCAAGAGTGCCCCCCTTGTGCGCGGACACGCCTTTCTGAATTTTCAACGAACGAGCCAGGCTGTGGTGGTT
The DNA here is from genome assembly GCA_024998645.1 of Nitrospira sp. Lineage (GTDB taxonomy): Bacteria > Nitrospirota > Nitrospiria > Nitrospirales > Nitrospiraceae > Nitrospira_D. The sequence goes on along the minus strand of JACOEJ010000019.1, from coordinate 47,303 downwards.
GGCCATCGATCTTCTCGTCAGCGAAGCAAGTTGATGATTCTGTTCAATGTGAGGTTTTAGAATGACAATGTCAGAAAATACTCTAGAAGAATTGAAAAATATTCTCCGTCAGTTCGCTCTCGAAAGAGACTGGGAGCAGTTTCATTCTCCGAAAAATCTGTCGATGGCACTAGTGGCTGAGGTTGCTGAACTCGTTGAACATTTTCAGTGGCTGACCGAAGAGCAAAGCCGCAACCTAACTCCAGAGAAAATCGCCGAAGTCGAGCTAGAGATTGCGGATATCCAGATGTATTTGGTTAGGCTGGCGGACAAATTGAAGGTTGATGTCCTGGCTGCTGTTGAGAAGAAGCTTGCGATTAACGCGGAAAAGTATCCACCTGATAAGGTCCGGGGTAGTTCGAAGAAATATTCTGAATACAGGTGACTATTCTGAGGAGGTGAGGTGCTAGTCTACGCGTCAACAAAGATGGATTTTCTTAATGACGTTCGTGCTGACACGATAGATGATCAGATTTTAGTCTCTTTCCGGCGTCACTTAGGCCACTCAACTGGCAAAAGCGAAGTGGCCTCCTGGCGGAATTCAATGTTGTACATGAGCCAGGTGCTCGCCGATGATCAAATCCCCAGCAACTCAGGCGTGGCGATCGAATACACGCTCCCTCAAAGCAAAAAGCGCATCGACTTTATTCTCACAGGAAGGGGGCAAAATCAACAGGCCACCGCCATCATCATCGAGTTGAAACAGTGGGAGAGCGTCAAAGCTACCCGTATGGATGGTGTTGTTAGGACATTTGTCGGCGGAATGGAACGCGAAGCAACTCATCCCTCGTATCAGGCTTGGACTTATGCCGCCTTCCTTGAGGACTTTAACGAAACCGTGCAACGGGAGAATGTGAGACTGAGGCCCTGCGCCTACTTGCACAACTGTGTCTCCGATGACGTTATTAACGATTCTTTTTATGAGTTCCACACCCACAAGGCTCCTGCGTTCCTCCGCAGGGATGGGCAGAAACTTGCCGAGTTCATCAAAGAACACGTTAAGTATGGTGATTCTTGTGAGGTGATGTATCGGATCGATCAAGGCAGAATTCGACCATCAAAAAGCCTTACTGACAAGCTAGTGTCGCTCTTGCAGGGCAATCAGGAGTTCTTGATGATAGACGATCAAAAGATCGTCTATGAAACAGCTATATCGCTTGCGAAAGCAGCCACGGTCAAAGAGAAGCATGTGCTCATTGTGGAGGGCGGTCCCGGCACAGGGAAGTCTGTGGTGGCTATCAATCTCCTCGTCGCACTCACCAAAGAATACATGCTAGCCCAGTACGTCACCAAGAACGCCGCGCCGCGTGCGGTCTATGCAGCGCTCCTGACCGGCTCGTTTAGAAAAAGTCACATCGAAAACTTGTTCAAGGGGTCGGGTGTCTATACCGGGACGGAATCCAACGCATTTGACGCTCTTATCGTCGACGAGGCTCATCGGCTTAATGAGAAGTCCGGTATGTTCCAAAATCTGGGAGAAAACCAGATTAAGGAAATCATAAATGCAGCGAAGTTCAGCATCTTCTTTATCGATGAAGATCAGAGGGTCACCTTCAAAGATATAGGCGAGACGGCTACGATCAAGGACTGGGCTCAGCGGTTGGGCGCCACAGTGTATCAGCTGGATCTGCAATCTCAGTTCCGGTGTAACGGCTCTGATGGCTACCTCGCATGGATTGATAATGCTCTAGAAATCCGTGATACCGCCAATGAAACCTTAGAGGGTGTCAACTATGACTTCCGGGTATTTGATTCTCCCGGTGAACTCCGAGACGCAATCTTCGAAAAGAATCGCATCAATAACAGGGCGCGGCTAGTGGCTGGGTACTGCTGGAACTGGATCAGCAAGAGGGATCCAACGCTCAATGACATAATTATCGATGAGCACAAGTTCGCCATGAAATGGAATCTATCTACTGACGCAAATCTATGGATAGTTAAACCAGACTCGGTCAATGAAATAGGTTGTATCCACACATGTCAGGGGCTCGAGACCGACTACATAGGGGTAATAATAGGCCCAGATTTTGTCATCCGTGATGGTGTTGCGGTAACGGATGCAACCGAGAGGGCAAAGACAGATGCTTCGATTAAGGGGTATAGGTCACTACTGAAAGAAGATCCAATTGCGGCCAAGAAAAAGGCTGATGTCATTATCAAGAGTACCTATCGGACCTTAATGACTCGCGGTATGAAAGGTTGCTATGTCTTTTGCACTGACAATGAAACGAATGTTTGGTTTAAGCAGTTGATGGGGAGGGATGAGAAGGCTTACCAGGAAAACTCAGTAGTCGGGCAGCAAACCATTGGAGGGACTGCCGAGCCAGCTAGTGGTCGATTTAATGGACTCACGCTTAGATTTCTTCCGACGAGTCAGGTTCAGCCTTTTATCAATTCCGTCCCTCTATACGACCTCGAAATCGCAGCTGGATTGTTTAGTGAGGTGCAATCAGTTAATCAATTTCCGCAGACCGGCGATCACGCCAATATCGGGCAATATCATTGGGTGGAGTTACCCGATAGCTTCCGAATTAAGTCTGGACAATTCGTCGCCAGGGTTATTGGTGAGTCCATGAATAAGCGGATTCCAAACGGCGCTTGGTGTCTGTTTACTCTTAATCCAGGCGGTACACGACAAGGGAAAGTAGTTCTAGTCCAACACCGTAGTATTGATGATCCTGACACCGGCGGGCACTACACCATCAAGAAATACGAAAGTGAAAAGGCCAAGACTGAAGACGACAGCTGGCGACATCGGCGAATTACTCTAAAACCGGAATCAACTGATCCGAGCTACAAGCCGATCGTGTTTGAAGACGATAGTGCCGATGAACTCGTGGTGATCGCCGAGATGGTCGCGGTCTTATGTTGATAGAAATGCCCAAGGGGCAAGGAAAGGTGCCGGGGGGTCTTCTGTCGGTGATTGTGTCGTATCAGGGGAATAAAGGGGGCAGGAACCATTCCCCATATTTCAATGCCAGTTCATTGCCAAGAAATCGTCGGCGACCTCGAATAGTTCCAAATGATTGAGGATGATCTCGGAAATGAAGAGTTCAGGAGAATGTAGAGGAAGGTTCTGATCATGGAAACGCAAGTACGCACGCCACAGATGGTATTTATGCAGCCTCAGCGTCTTGTCGTTCCTTTATTCCAGCGCCCGTATGTGTGGAATGAGGAGAACCAGTGGGAGCCTTTGTGGAATGACGTCTCTCGCGTCGCGGAGAGGATTCTTGAACGACCAGCGGACAAGCATCATCCCCATTTTCTTGGTGCGGTTGTACTTCAGCAAGTCCAGCGGCAAACAGGCTTGATGCAGGAACGAACCATTATTGACGGCCAACAGCGGCTTACGACCCTACAACTCCTGCTCGATGCTCTGCACGCCCGACTTCAACTGGCTAAAGCGTTAGCTCCGGCACTCAGAATCGAGCCCCTTGTTGAGAATGCCTCTCCTTTCTGTTCCAGGCCGGAGGACCGATTCAAAGTCTGGCCAACTAATCGTGATCGGCCTGCTTTCAATGCAGTGATGGGTGCGAAGCCTCCCATTGACTACGCCGCGATAGGATTCCGCGGTGAACGTATGGTCGAGGCGCATCACTTTTTCAGTGAGAAAGCAGGGGAGTGGCTTGCCTTAGGCGGTGAAGAGGGAATAGCAACCCGAGCGGCTGCCATCGAGCTAGCTGTCCGGGAGCTCTTGCAGATTGTTGTGATAGACCTGACGGTCGATGAGAACGCCCAAGAAATCTTCGAAACGCTGAACGCTCGTGGGGCGCAGCTTACTGCAGCCGACCTCATTAAGAATTTCGTTTTTCAGCGCTTGCTCGAAAGTGGCACTCAAGTTGAGGCCGCTTACCAAAGTAACTGGAAGGAGTTTGAGACGGGATTTTGGGAGACGGAAGTTAGTGTTGGTCGTGTAAGGCAACCGAGGTCATCAATATTTTTCAATCATTGGCTAATTGCTCAAACCGGTGAAGAAGTAGTGGCGCGCGAGGTTTTTTCTCGATTTAAACGGTATGCGGATCATGATGCTGGTCAACCGATGCCCAAACTCTTATCGCAAATATATGAGGCGTCGAGCGTTTACCGGCAGTTTATCAAGGGATCATCTGCCCATTCCGGCGCTATCGACCGGTTAGGTTTGTTTGGATATCGTACCGGCGTCTTAGAGAGCGAGGTCATCAAACCACTTGTTCTCTGCTTGCTTGATCCTGAACAGGCGCAGATTCCTGCTCCCCAATTCGTTAAAGCTTTAGATGTGGTCGAGAGCTGGATGGTGCGAAGAATGCTCGTCCGTGCGACCACGAAGAGTTATAGCCAAGTGATGGCCGATCTTATTTCGCAAGTGCGGAAGGCAAGCAGAGAAAAGGCAGGCGACGTCATTGAGTCTTACTTGGCGGGGCAGTCAGTCGCTAGCCGCTATTGGCCTGATGATAATGAAATTCTTGAAGAGCTTAGAGAGTTGCTTGCGTATCGGCGTCTCGGGCGAGGACGACTTCGCATGGTACTTGAAGCCGTTGAAGACCACCTCAGGGGGTGGCGGGGCGGAGCCGTTGGTCTTGGCGGTGAACGTGTGGCTAGGGGTAAATATGCCATAGAGCATGTTATGCCGAGAAAATGGATCGCTCATTGGCCCCTTGAAGGGCGAGACGAAGCGGGGCGGGATCGCCAGATTCATACTCTTGGCAACTTAACTTTACTAACGGGCAAGCTGAATTCAAAAGTTTCAAATGGACCATGGATCGGGGTTGGCGGAAAAAAGGAGGCACTTGAAGGTCACGATGTCTTGATTCTGAATCGAGAGCTTCTGAAAAAATCCGCTGATCAATGGACAGATGAAGCTATACAGGTGCGGACACGTGAGCTAATTGACGTCATCCTGCAGGTCTGGCCAGTTCCTGTCAATCACCGTTCAGGATTTGCTCAGGAGAAGTCTATAAGGCGGAAGAAAATTCGGCTTGTGGACCTCATTAACGCTGGAGCTCTCACTTCAGGAATGGCTCTTTTCCCTAGAAAGAAGAAATTTACCGATAAGGTGGCCACGCTTCTTTATGATGGGCAAGTAGAGGTTGATGGAGTGACGTATGAAAGCCCATCACCTGCTGCCAGTTATATAGTTGGGCATCAAACCAATGGCTGGTGGTTTTTTCTTGTAGATCAAGCATCCCGACGGTCACTCCGAATGGTTCGGCGAGATTATGTGGATGCCATGGCCGTAGACGTTGAGGACGATGAGGCTGAGGACGACGAGGACGATGAAGTGTGAGGTGGGTGAGAGTCGAGAACATAGGGCATATGGGATTATGCGCTTCACTCGTACGCGAAGCGCACAGTTTTGCTAGGGGCCTGTTCACTTGTCATTTACCGTCTATCCTCTCAATCTCCGCGGTCAGGTCTACGGTAGCCCTATGCCATTCGGACTGTACGATCCAGGAGGAACGCTCCTTCAGGAGTTGAAAGCCTCCGACATTTCCGTGATTGTTCTCCTGGCGGAAATAGAAGAGTGTAAGGAAAAGACGGGGAGAGATTTGCTTGCGCTTTATCGAGAGGAAGGCCTGACAGTCTTCCCTCTTCCCACTCCCAACTACGGCATCCCTTCCAATGGTCAACTGGCTGACGTGCTGAAGCAAGCAAAAGGACGTGCATCAGACGGCCGCAATGTCCTGATCCATTGCTCTGCAGGACTTGGGCGAACAGCCTTGTTTGCCGCGTTGCTGGCCAAGGATGTCTTGGGGCTAACAGGACAAGAGGCAATGGAATGGCTTGGTAGGCACAAACCAGACGCGCTACTGACGCCGTCCCAAATCGCAATGATTCTGGCGTGAGCAGCGATAGCTTGGCAATTTAGGAGGGGATATGGCTAATCGGTTAGGGAGTCTTCCAGCGAAAGAGCAGCGAGGTAGTCGTGCGCGATGCGTGTTGTTCGCAGAAGGTGCGCGCGAAGATGTTGCCAGACGGTTGACTGCCTTAGTCGCACCGCATGCGGTTGTTGATCCATCGCGCCATGTCTGGGCACCGAAGGGTCTTTCTGATCCAGCCGAAGGGAAGTTGGGCGACACCGCGCCGTTTTTATCAGGCTCTCAGCGAGAAGATATTTCCAACTGGTGGCTGGCCGTTAGACACGCTGCCGCGAACACCCCAAACTGGGACATTATCAGTCAGGCGACGATTGGTGGCCGGGAAGGACTAATCCTAGTTGAGGCAAAGGCCCACGATAGTGAGCTAATAAAAGAGTCGGGCGGTAAACCGTTTGACGAGAAGGCTTCCCTAGACAGCAGTTCTAACCATAAGGGAATTGGTGCCTGCATTGATGAAGCTAGCCAGTCTTTATCCTCTGCTAGTGGTCTCGTCTGGAATCTCTCCAGGGACTCCCATTACCAAATGTCTAATCGCTTTGCCTGGTCATGGAAAGTCACGACGATGGGGATTCCCGTGGTTCTTGTGTATCTTGGTTTCTTAAACGCAGAAGAGATGAAGGACCGAGGCATACCTTTTGAGAATCATGAACAATGGAAACGGCTGGTTGAATCCCAGAGCCAGACGTTGTTCCCGACTGCAGTCTGGGGAAAAGCTTGGAGTGTAAATGGAGTCGAGCTTATTCCCTTGATTCGAAGCCAGGTGCAATCGATTGCGTAGGGGGAAGGAACAGGGAGAAGGCAATTAATCGGAAACTGCTTCAGTCGTCACGCCGCCGCACGCCTCGCCCGCATCTAACTTTCCGCCCCACCACGCCGCAGATGATTCACGCCTATGCTTTCCCCTCTCCCCAAATTGATCCTTCGCGGACTGCCTGTTATCCTCAATCTTGATTGTGTGCAGGGGCAGTATTCACACTTCATGGAGGACGTAATGCAAAGAATGACTCCAGCGATGCTCCTGAAGGCGTTGAAAATGTTTCGAGGGTTCACTCATGCGGCGGCGGAGTATCTCAGGGACAAAGAGCGGCTTCGTTATCTGTTGGCCGCGGCGGTCTCGATTGCGCAGGGTCGCGGTGGGAAGCTGTTGAAGGACCTTCAATTATTGGTGCGGCTCCTGAAAGCATCAGTGAGCGGTGCCTATACAGGCCTCTCGGTCCACAAGCTCGTGACCATCGTCGCGGCGATTCTGTATCTCATCAGCCCACTTGATGTGATTCCAGACTTCATTCCTGTCGTCGGCTATGTGGATGATGCGGCGGTGATTGCCTGGGTGCTGAAAAGTATTGCCGAAGAACTGAAGGACTTCAGAATGTGGGAAGAGGGGATTTGACCGAGTCTGCCATTGTATTTCCTCCTTGTTTCAATGTGTGTAGAATGGCGCCATGGGTCAACCAGCCAAATCGTCAGGCCCGTTCGCTCCCACACGCCGGACGAGTGCGCTCAGCGCGCAGATGTCTCAGCAGACCGTCGAGAGTGCGCGCCGGCTTTCTCCTGCTCAACGGCTGCAGCTCGCCTTGGAACTGTCTGACACCTGCCACGAGTTAAAACGCGCGTGTTCGCCCAAGCGCTAACCGAGATTCTGCGTCGCCTTGACGACGCTCATTCCCAGCATCTCCTGGACCGTTATGCCTTGATCGGAGGTTTTGCGGTCGCGGCCTGGGGCGTTCCACGTGCGACGCACGATCTGGACTTTGCTCTTGCGCTCGGTGTCGGAGATCCTGTGGCCCTGTCCTGCCATCTTGGCGCCGAGTATCAGGCCGGTGATGCTGACGACCCTCTGCGCGGTGTGTTCCAGCTGACTGTGACGATTGAGGACGTGGCGATCCCGGTTCAATTGATCGTGCTGCCTTCGGTCTGGAATGCGATGATCTTCAGCGGGATTACTACGCTGTCGGTCTTTGGTTGTGCTGTGCCGGTCGTTTCTTGGCAGTCGTTGATTCTGCTCAAGTTATATGCCGGTGGTCCCCAGGACCTCCTGGATGCCCGGCAGATCCTCGCCGTGTGCCAACCAAGCCAAGTCGATCTGCAAGCGATCTCTCCCCTGGCCGATCAGCTTGGACTCTCAGCACCGTGGCAGGCGTTGACCCGTTCCTGATTTGTCCTGCGCCATTCAGCCCCCCCACCGCCGATGGTTCGTGCCTGTGGTCGGCTATGTGGATGATGCGGCAGTGATTGCCTAGGTACTGAAGGCATTTCTGACGAACTGACTGTCCAAGGTCGTGAGGTTCTCGTTCCTTCTAACGGGGCCACCTTTCAAGCACCCCGACAACGATGGCCCAGGCAAAGAGTCCGAGAGATTTGAAACAGGCTTTGAGTGTCATGGTGTCCATCTCCTCCTTCGGGCTACGTACGTGATGGTTCTGAAGAGCAATCCGTCAGGATAAGTGTGGCAGCGGGATGTTACAGGCACGTAGCAGGAGGGTAAATATTCTGTAACCGGGGGCGGGGAAACAACGGTGGGAGTGAGGGCCACAACAGGTTGAGAATAGGGTAGAGTGCGCTGGGCTGGTGATGGCGGGTATCGTCAGGATGGCGACTGCTGTGGCTCAGCGAGGTAGGAATGGCGCGGTTCAGTTCATGATTCATCGTTACATGGTGTGTTGAAGGAGAGTGGTAATGAGAGATGGCGTGCGAGATGTGGAGGATATGAAGCGCCTGAAGTTGGTTGCGGACGAGTTGCATCGGGAGCTGTCGGGACGTCTTGGCCGATTGATCCGGTTGCGCACCAAGCTGCCGCTGAAAGAGTCTCACACCAACGGGTGGCGTGTGGAGCTGGGATCGTTGGGGTTGGGGGAGCCGAGATTGGAAATCTGGTACTGCGAATGGGCTCGAGAAGGTCAGCGGAGACTGTGGTACGGGTTCTATGCTGCGCAGGCGGACAAGCTGCGGAGGAAAATCGCCGTCTTGCCGGAGTCGCTTCGTTCTGTCCGGCAATTGAATGAAAAGGACATGCGGCTCGCTTCCGGCTCACGATCGGACTATGTGCTCAAGAAACCGTTAGGCTCCAGCGAATATGACCGGCCAATCTATGAAGAATTCCACGAGAGTGAGGGCGATTATTCCTATTACGGGCAGTTTGGATCGATGCTTCCGGAGGACCCGGGGAACATCCGGATCCTTGTGGGGCAGGCCACGGGTTTTTTTGAGAGTGTCATCAAGAGCCGGCAGCCCGACGCGCCGCCACGCGAGAGTGATCGCGAGCAGGACTACGTTCGAGTGGTAAACCGTCATGCCGTGCGCCAGCATCTGGCCCGTGAACAGGATCGTCTTTCGGTTGAGCACTGTCTCCGGCGGGATCAGTTCAGATGCCAGGTCTGTGAAATGTCGTTCAGAGAAGTGTATGGCGAGATCGGGAGTGGCTTTGCGGAAGCGCATCATGTGCTTCCGCTGGCACAGCTGGCGGAGAGTGTGGTGTCGTCAAGCCATGACCTCGTCACGGTCTGCGCGAATTGCCACCGGATGCTGCACCGGCTGGGAGGAGAAGAAGGCGATATTGCACGGCTGCGGAGAATGTTCCATCGGGAATAGGGTGGGCAATTCGAAGAAGGCATAGGCGGGGGGCTTCATAGCATCATCCGCCTCTGAGTATCAGTTCTCTCCACATCGCTGATGGCGAGGCACCGTGCTCCTCTCCCTCAGCTCTGCTGCAGTGTGCTGGTCAATGCGGCACGGAGCGATGGATGAGTTCTTCCTGCACCTGGTCGTAGGCCAACTGTCTGGGCTCTGTGTCGCTGTCAGGAACGCGGCAGTTCTCGGCGTTCTCCCACAGGGCCTGATCCGGCAGGGCGTTGATGAAGTCTGATGCACCATCCACCGACGGACGGGGGCCCATGTTGGTCTGGCCTCTAAAGTAGGCGCCTTCTTCGAGAGAGAACACAGGGGCCTGCACGTCGCCGATCTGCACGGCGGTTTTAAGCAGCTGTACTTTGGCGGCGGCGGTGATAGCGCCGTGGATCCTGCCGCTGCTGATGAGGGTGCCGACTGAGACGGTTCCCCGGATGACGGCATGTTCGCCCACGACGAGGACACCCTTGGTGTGAATCTCTCCTTCGAAGCAACTGTCGAGTTGGACGGTGCCTTCGAAATGGACGATGCCTTTGAACGTGACGTCTTTCCCCAGGACGGTGAAGTGCTCGGTATTCGTCTTGGCCTCGGTCTTCTTTTTCGATCCCCACATGCGTAACCTCCATGGGCAACGGAATGATAACGATGCATGACGCTACGCGAATAAGTCAGCAACATCTGTGCCCTTGGAGGTTGCAGGAATTGTTCTGCACTATCGGGGAGGTCGGTAGTTCCCACAGCATGGCCGAAATGCCTGGCTGTAGGCGAGGGGAGACAGATCGCGCTCGTCATACAGTCACCCCCGCCACGTCATCCTCTCCGGGGCATCTCATCGAGGTTGTCACGCTAATGATGGCTGGGAGTCTTATAGAGATCCTGCGGCGCGAGCTGGCCTTAACCCGAAATGCCCTGTTAAGATGCAACCCCCTCACCAACATGTAGCCAAGGAAAAGCCAGCGATGTCGAAGTCCGCACAATCGAATGCCGTTCTTGTGGCGATCCGTACCCCTCGTGTGACCGCGGAGGAGCTGGACAGTTCTCTACAAGAGCTCACACGTCTTGTGAAAACCCTCGGTTACACGGTCGTGGGCCAGGTGACGCAAAAACGTAGTTCCGATAAGTATGCGGCGGTCCTGGGGCAGGGCAAGCTTGCCGAATTGGCCTTGTGGACCGGTGGTTCCGGGAAAGTCGAATCGGCGTTTGAACGGCCGAAGCACAAGGCGGCGTCGAAATTCGAGGGGGCGGACTCGGACCTCACGGAGGAATCTGACGACGACGAAGCGGATGACACGATCGAGGCCGTCCCCGGCCCTCGCGAACAGGCGCAGATCGTCATCGTGGACTGTGATCTGTCGCCGTCACAATTGAAAAACCTTGAACGAGCCGCCGGCGTGCCTGTGCTCGATCGTACCGGAGTCATCATTGAGATTTTCAGCCGGCACGCGCGAACCAGAGCGGCCAGGCTCCAGGTGGAGATCGCGCGGCTCAACTATCTTGCCCCGCGTTTACGTGAAACCGGCGGCGGCAGCGAGCGGCAAGGCGGGGGAGTCGGCGGCAAAGGGGCCGGAGAGACGAGTCTTGAGCTCGATAAGCGCAGAATCCGCGATCGCATGAAAGAACTCAGGGCGGAATTGGCGGCGATCGGGGACGAGCATCAGACGCGCCGCGCGAGGCGGGAACACGAATTGACGGTCGCGCTCGTCGGGTACACCAATGCCGGAAAATCCTCGCTGATGCGCGCGATGACGGGCATCGAGGTGCTCGTGGCCGACAAGCTGTTCGCCACGCTCGATACCACGATCCGGCCTCTCTATCCCGACACGCGTCCCAAAGTGCTCATGTCCGATACGGTGGGATTCATCAAAAAGCTCCCGCATGACCTGGTGGCGTCGTTCAAGTCGACGCTGGATGAAGCGGCCTGTGCCTCGCTGTTGCTGTTTGTCGTCGATGCCTCAGATCCCTCCTTTCGATCCCAACTCGACGTCACGCGGAAGGTGTTAGCCGAAGTCGGCGCTACGGATATTCCCAGCCTCTTGCTGTTGAATAAACGGGATCGTCTCGGACCGGAGGAGCTCGCGGCACTGAAGGCGGAATATCCCGATGCCTTCTTTCTGTCCACGAGAAGCAAGGACGATCTGCAGGCGCTCCGTGAACGCATCATGGGGTACTTTGAGAGCGATATGCTCGATGAGGAATTACGGATTCCGTTTACGGCTCAAGGGGTCATGGCAGAGATCCGCGCCAAGATGCGTATCCTTTCCGAAGCCTATGATGCCGACGGCCTCACGGTCCGGGTGCGATCGACCCCTGAGAACCTGAGTGCCATCAAAAAGAAGCTCGCGCACTGAACGCGGATTTCGCCATCAACCGACCGGAGTCTGACCGAAAGCCGTCTGGTGCCGGTTGCGTTTTTTCTGCGCTGGGTTATGATGGGGCGGCTGTTTCATCGGTCGGCAGGCAGTCTTCCACCGGCATGCGGGTTCATCCTATGGTCGCGGTCTTCCCGGTTCGACCTGGTTCATGAAAGACGACAGGCCCGTCGTCCCTGCTTCCGTTTCGCTCCCTGAAATCACCTTCAGGGCGGTCGTGCTCTCGGTGATCCTTGCGGCCGTTCTGGCTGCCGCGAACGCCTATCTGGGCCTTTTCGCCGGCATGACGGTGTCGGCCTCGATTCCCGCTGCGGTCGCCTCGATGGCGATTCTGCGTCTGTTCCGGCAATCGAACATTCTCGAAAACAATATCGTCCAAACCGCCGCATCCTCCGGCGAGGCGCTGGCGGCCGGAGTCATCTTCACGATTCCCGCGCTGTTGCTGGTGGGCTATTGGTCTACCTTCGAGTACTGGCCGACGGTTCTGATCGCCACGGTCGGGGGATTGCTCGGCGTGCTCTTTACCATTCCGTTGCGGCGGGCGCTGATCGTAACAGCCCGCTTGCGGTTTCCCGAAGGGGTGGCGACGGCGGAGGTCTTGAAGGTTGCGGCGGCTGGTCGAGGCCATGCCGGACAGGATCATGCGGCCGGCGATTTCCGGGCGCTGTTGTCGGCGGCGGTCCTCGGCGGGGCGGTGAAGTTCGGAGAGAGCGGGTTACGCCTGTGGACGGAGGCGCTGGAAGGGGCTGCCACGGTCGGGCGCACGGTGATGTATGCGGGGATCAATCTCTCGCCCGCGCTGCTGGCGGTGGGGTTCATCATCGGCCTGCCGACGGCGGTGGTCGTGTTTCTCGGCGGTGTGCTGGGCTGGCTGATCTTGATGCCGGCCTATGGGCTGCTGCATGGACTGCCGCCCGATAAGACGGGACTGGCGGCGGCGATGGCGATCTGGAGCGGGCAGATCCGCTACGTCGGCATCGGAGCGATGCTGACGGGTGGACTCTGGACGCTGACGCGGTTGCGCGAGCCGGTGTGGCGGAGTCTGCAGACGCTCCGGGCCAGTTACCAGGCCTCGCGCGCGTTCGGCGGCGGAGCGGTGGTGCCCAGGACGGAGCAGGATGCGTCGCTCTGGTGGATCGTGGTGCCCTTCGGGTTGTCTCTGATCCCGATAGCCTGGATCTATTCGACGGTCGTGGACAGTCCGGTGATCGGCATCCTGATGACGATCGTGATGGCGGTCGCGGCGTTTCTTTTTTCGTCGGTGGCCGCTTACATGGCAGGCCTGGTGGGGAGTTCCAGCAATCCAGTGTCGGGCGTGACGATCGCGACGATCATGCTGGCCGCGCTTCTGCTCGTCCTGTTCATGGGGGCCGGACATCCGGCCGGACCGGCGGCGGCGCTGGTGATCGGGGCGGTGGTCTGTTGCGCCGCCGCGATGGGGGGCGACAATCTGCAAGATTTGAAGACCGGTCATTTGGTCGGGGCGACGCCCTGGAAGCAGCAAGTGATGCAGGTGGTCGGCGTGGTGACCGGCGCTGTGGTGTTGGTCCCGGTGCTGTCGCTGCTCCAGGCCAAGTACGGCATCGGCGAGCCGACGGTCGCGCACCCGCATCCGCTGAGCGCCCCGCAGGCGACGCTGATGGCGAGTCTCACGCGAAGCGTATTCGGCGCCGGACTGCCCTGGGCGCTCGTGGGACTAGGCGCGGCGATCGGCCTGCTGGTGATTTTCGCGGACCGGTTATTGGAACGGCGCGGCGGCGACTTCCGGCTTCCGGTGCTCGCCGTGGCGCTGGGCATCTATCTGCCGCTGAAACTCTCCGCCGCTATTTTCGCGGGCGGAGTGATCGCAGAGCTGGCGAAACGGGCGGCCGGGTGGGGCGATGATCCGTCGCGGCGGGGGCTGCTGTTTGCCGCCGGGTTGATTACCGGTGAAGCCCTCATGGGTATTTTGCTGGCCGTCCCGATTGCGCTGACCGCGCTCTGGCCCGGCCTCGGTGCCGATCCCTTCACCCTCTTCGACGTGCCTCCGTTCGGCGGGTGGCCCGGTCTGATGATCGTCGCGCTGGTGGGCGCGGCCCTCTATCGCGTGGCCGTCGGATCGAGCAAGACCGGCGGATAGCCGGGCGTTCCGGAGGCTCTGCTTCCCTGATCTTCCCGCAACGCCGATAGACGGGTGCCGACCTCCAGCGGGGGATGAGTCTGCCGAGTCTTTCCTCAATGCGGCGCATCCCCACGTTCGACTGACGACCCCTCGCCGTGCGAGACTCATGCACATGCCACCTGCGCATCGGTCCAAGGAGGTCATTATGTCGACGATGACTGCGTTCGCCCTGTCGCTGTTCCTGTTTGCCGTCACCGGCTGCACGGCCTCCGGCCCTCGTCCCGCCGCGCCGTCGGAAGCGGGGAAGCATACGTCGACCGTGAAACCGGCCAAGCATGATGAGGGACGGTCGATGAATGAGGAGAGTCACAACGCCGTGATGGAGCGTTAGGCCTCTTGAGACCCGATGCAATTCCCGCCGGGAATCGAGTACAGTGGGCGAATTATTTCTCATCGTCTGATCGTGAGGAGGAATTATGGGAGTATTTCGACGACCCGAGTTGGAAAAGGATAATCCGATTGCGCCGCAGATGTATGTGGGGCCCCGGCGAAGGCTTGCGCTGGCCCGAGCGGCGTCGAAGGCGGAGGTTCCTGCGTCAGAGGATCTGACCGGGATGCTACAGAATCTGACGGCAGCGGCAGAACGCTTTGTGGCGGGCGTGCCGGCCTCGAAGCAACGGCACAAGGAACGGACTGCATTGCTGAAGGCGATCGCGCAGGCGCAGCGTCTCTTGTCAGACGAGCTTCCGCGCTAAAGGGGCGCCGGGCGAGGCGCATGCCTGGTTCGACGGGCGCCCGCGGTTTGTGCGAGACTCGCCGGGGCGAATGTGATCGTCGGGCGAAAAAGTTGTTGCCAGGTCACGAACAGAATTGATATGGAAACTCCCCCGGTCGTTTCGTGGCGGGCTTGAGAGAAGCGGTTGCCGGGATTTTCGATAGGATGCACGGTTATGCCTGACGGGTTGGAACAATTTCTGGCGCTTATCGGGGCAGGGGTCTCCCTGGTCGTGGCGATAGGTAGTGTGTATCGCCTCTGGCAGCTCGGGGTGCGTGGATGGTTGGATGCGCTCAACAGGCGTGTGGCGCGGGTGTATTGGAGGGTGCCGAAGCATACGCTGGTGGTCTTGCCGGCGCAGGCGGCCAACGTGTGGTGGGAGATGGGGCAGAAGGACCGTGCTCCCTGCATGCAGGTGGTCGGGGAGTTTTTCTTTACGAATATCAGCAGTGAGCCGGTCCTGGTTCCCAAGACCTATCTGGTGGTGTATGGGTCGCGGTATTGGTTTATCCCTACGTCCCATCGGGTTGAAGGCAATATCCTCGTGCGCCAGGCCCAGGGGTATCTGTATGGTCACACCGATATTCCGTCACGCGGACTGACGGAAGGGCGGGCGGATTGGCTGATTATTCCCCCGGTCAGGCAGAAGGGGGAGCTCTTGCAAGGGCGGGCCTGTTTTATCGACGGGTATGGGAACGAGCACTGGACCCCGATGATTTCTTTCGCCTATCGGGAGTGATCTGCGCTCCGATCGAGTTTAATCGGGCGCCTCGTTGTTCTGAGCTGATTCCTTCCGAGGCAGTCGGTTTTTCTGCCGTTTGTCCTGTCCGTTGTCGGATTTTCCGGGAGGATCGTGCGATGTCAACGCGTCACCTCGGGCTGGCAGCGGGCTTGGCCGGTTGGTTCATGGTTTTTGCGGCTTCTGTCACCTCGGCCGATCCGTCATATGAGCAGACCTATGAGCAGACGGCCCGCATTGTGCTCGATGTGGTGAAGGCGTTTCGCACCGCCTATGTGCTGCATGTGGTGGAGCATACGCGCGGGGCGGGCCCCGAGCCGCGCGAGGACTGGGAGCGGGACGCGCATTTTATTCCGCTCCCCGCGCAGTTCGTCAAGGCGGCTGCCGGACAGGTGACGTCGGTCGAGATCGGCCTGATCAGCCTGACGCCGATCAATCCGGCGAACCGGCCGAGAACTCCGGCGGAAACCAAGGCATTGATTCAGCTGGAGAAGGATCGACAGCAGAGCTTTCTCAGTTTTCCTGACGGGGATCATTTCACCGCGGTGTCGGCGGATCTGGCGCTGGTCCGGTCCTGTGTCGAGTGCCACAATCGGCATCCGCAGTCGGTACGGAAGAATTTCCGGGAATGGGACGTGATGGGCGGGCTCGTGGTCCGATTTAGACGCCCGGCATCCACGCCGGGGCTGCCGCTGCCTCCGGATCCGTCCCCGAGGCCCTCTGACCTGTTCGATCAGTCTGTGCCTCCACCTCCGGCTACGCCACCCTGGGTGCGCTGACCGCGCGGCCTGTCCGAAGAGCAGGTTCTTTCGCTCCTGCCAGGTGCAGGCATTCATCAGGGAAGCGCGTTCTGTCCCGCATGCATTGCGTGCGGGCGTTGTTCTATACTCCGCCTATGCCAAGCTCATCCGGTCTTTCTTTCATGGACTCCTTCAACTCTGATCACCGCCGGCGGTTCTATGAAGGCCATCGGTCTCTTGCCTTGCTGATGATCCTCATCGTCTTTCTGTCCCCCTTCGCCGGGCTCTACGTGGCGAGTCTCTTCGGTGCGGTGATAGGGGTGCTGCTTTCCTTCGTGGCCTATTATCTGACCCCGTTTATCTGGCGCAAGATCGGCGGCTGACGCCGCTTGTGGGTTCTATTTCGTGGGGAATGAGCCGAATCATTGGGCTCTTCACGCCAGGAATATACTCCTTGACTCTCCTGCCCATTGCGCCCAGGGTGAAGGTGTCCCGTGTGACGCTCCGCTGACTGTCCTATCTCTTGCGCTTCCTGCTGTTTCCCAGCGTGACCGATTCCCCAGTCTCCGCCGCCCCGATAACAGAGGTTCTCTGAACGGCCCGGTGTCTTGTGTCGTGGTCCGCTCATGGAGGCGGTCAGGATGCCGGCCCTGCCTCAGAGGATCGGTCGACTGATGTTCCATTCCATAGAGAGGAGTGAACCATGCTCTATTATGCACTTGTGTTTCTGATCGTCGGCTTGATTGCCGGCGCCCTCAACCTCGCCGGGGTCTCCGCGGTCGCGGTCCAGATCTCCTGGGTTCTCTTCATCATCGGGGTCGTGCTGGTTGCGATCCATGTGGTCACGGGGCGCAGCAACGAGGTGGTGTGACCGGGCGCGGGCCGGCTGTCCGACGGTTTCCGGCGCGACGGACCGGTCCGCGGTCAATCTCTACAGAGTGAGGAGGTGGCGATGAACGCTGATCAACTCAAAGGGCAATGGTTGCAGTTCAAAGGTGAGCTGAAACAACAGTGGGGCAAATTTACCGATGATGACTTGCAACAGATCGGAGGCGTCTATGACAAGTTTGTCGGGAAGGTGCAGGAGCGGTATGGGGATAAGAAGAGCGAGATCATGAAGTGGGCGGACTCGTGGCATCAGAAGCCGGCGTCGAAAGCGGCGGAGAAGAAGCCCCATTGAATTGAATGGGTGCCTTTCTCGAACGGCGATTGAACGGACAGTTTTATCTATCACGTAAGGAGACCTGAATGAACACACGTACGATTTTGACGCTTTGCTCGGCATTGGTTTTCGGCGGGGCGATTCTTTCCGGCGCGGCGCACGCGGTCGGGAAGGCCGATGAGAAGACGCCGATCAATGATGCCTGGCTGACGGCGAAGGCCAAGATTGCGATGTTTGCCGATGCGCGGGTGAAGGGCAGCGAGATCGCGGTCGAGAGCGCGCAGGGTGCGATGATGATCCGCGGCAAGGTGGATTCCGATGCGGCCAAGCAGGCGGCGGAGACGATTGCCAAAGGGATCGACGGCGTGAAGAGCGTGAAGAATGAGCTCCAGGTGGTAGCCCCGGCCAAGCGCGAGGCGATCGATGACAAGGATGAGGCGATTACGACCAGGGTGAAGGCCCAGATCGACAAAGACGCGCATCTGA
The DNA here is from genome assembly GCA_024998645.1 of Nitrospira sp. Classification (GTDB taxonomy): domain Bacteria; phylum Nitrospirota; class Nitrospiria; order Nitrospirales; family Nitrospiraceae; genus Nitrospira_D. The sequence goes on along the minus strand of JACOEJ010000019.1, from coordinate 29,413 downwards.
AGCAGTCCGGGATTCACACTCAGACGAATGCGGGCGTGGTCTCGCTGAGCGGTGAAGTATCGGATCTGATGACCAGTGCCCAGGCTTCCTGGACGGCCTGGCAGGTTCCCGGTGTGAAAGCCGTGCAGAACGATCTGACGGTGAAAGAGAAGGCCTAAGAGGGTTCTCGCAGGTCGCGGACGTGCTCTGTCTGCCGGCATTCGCCTATGGCGGATGCCGGCAGACGGGGACCTTCCCGCTCAGTTAATCGACAGACACAGGGTCATAGGAGAAGAGAGAGCATGATGAAGAGTACCGCCCCACAATCTGCAGCACCGGCCCAGACGGCCGGTATTCACACGGCGAGTCCGACCGGCTCGAAGACGCAAGAACGGATTGCGCGCCGCGCGTACGAACTATACGTGCAGCGAGGCCGTCAAGATGGAAAAGCGTTGGAGGATTGGTTGCAGGCGGAACGGCAACTGGTAAGTACTGCAGGCACGTCGTAACAGAGACTATTCCTGCCGGATATTCCAATCGCAGCTCATTCAAGACCCGGATCCGCTGGTTCACGGTCGGCGGGAGTCCCGCCGACCGTGCCGCTTCTCACTCTTTGTTATTGCTGGATCGCCGATAGCAGCCACTTGCCGTCCTGGAATCGCATGAAGGTCCAGACTTCGCTCGACTCGGCCGGTGTCTTGTCGTTGCCTTCGATGAGATAGCCCGGCTCTCCACGTTGCTTCTTCGTCGAGACGGTATAGTCGCGGGCGCTCCAGTGGAGTCCCACCGTGGCGTACTGCGTCGCGTTTTCGGTCCAGGCTTCCCGGACGTCCGCCCGTCCGAGCACGACATCTTCCACATGGTTTTCGATCTCCTGGCTGGCATTCTCGGCCAAGGCGGTACTGAAGTAGGTCAGCATCTCCGGTGTGACGAATCGTTTCAATTCTGCCAGGTCCTGTTTGCTCCAGGCGGTTTGAATATCGGTCAGGAGTTGCTGAAAGGCCGCTTTGTCCGCGGTGGTGATGTCGAGATCGGTCGTCGCGGGCCGGAGGGCTGTGGCCGAGGATTCGGCCAGAAGGCTGCCGGCGACGGCGCTGCTTCGCGTGATCCCGGAAAAGTCAGGGGCAGGCGCCCGCCGGACTTTCAGGAAATAATAGGCGGCGCCGGCTCCCAGGACCATGAGGAAGAGGAGCAGTCCGCTGTTACTGGATGCGCCGGCTGTCTGGGTGGCGGCGTCACCGGCTTCGCTGGTCTTCGCGCTGCTCTCGGTGGCGCCGAAGAGCATGTGGCCGATCCAGGATCCGGCGAGGCCGCCGGCGATCCCGGCCAGGAGGGGATTGCGCTGCAAAAAGGACGGTTGCGAGGCCGGCGCCGGCTGGGCCGCTGGGGACGGGCTTGTTGCGGCCGATTGCGGAGCGGCCGTAGCCGGCTTCGGGGTAGTCGACTGTTGAATCGGCTGGGCGCCGTTCTGGTCGTAGGTGCGTGAACCGCGACTGCCGATGCTGCCCGAGGCGCTGCTGCTCCGCGATCCGCTGGAATAGCCTCCGCCGGATCCGCCTCTGGCCTTCGCCAGGGAAACGGCCGGGGTTCCGATGAGAGCAATCACGATGCATGATGCGATGACTTTTGTTGTATTCAAGCGCAGTTCCTTTCAATCGATGCGAGAGGCTGACTAAATGACCCTTGTCATCTTACCAGTAATGGGATCGGGAAGGCGGTTTATTCAAGAACCGGCGGGCTTGCGTCCGCTCGTCCCGCCGCTTCTTAATGGTTTGCGTGGATTGACCCGCCCTCACAGGGCTCGTACGATGTCCCTCCCACTCTACGAGGAGGACCTATGGCGCAGATTACTGAAGTCGCTCCGGACCTGTTCCGCATTACGACCTATCTCGAGCCGTTCAATCTGCAGTTCAGCCAGTTCCTCGTGCGCGATGCCGAGCCGCTCCTCTTTCACACCGGCCCGCGCGCGCTGTTTCCGGCGGTGAAGGAAGCGGTGGGAGCGCTCATCGATCCCCAGTCGTTGCGCTGGATCGGGTTCAGCCATTTCGAGGCCGACGAGTGCGGATCGCTGCCGGAGTGGCAGGAGGTAGCCAGGCATTCCACGGCGGTCTGTAGTCTGGTGGGCAAGCTCGTGAGTGTGGATGATTGTCTCGCGGTCCGTCCGGCGAAAGGGATGACGGACGGCGAGGTGTTGGAGACGGGCAAGTACCGTTTTCGGTTTCTGGCGACGCCGCATGTGCCGCATTGCTGGGATGCGGGGCTGTTGTTTGAAGAGACGCAGCGGACGCTTCTCTGTTCGGACCTTCTCCATCAAGGCGGTAATGGGGAGCCGGTGACGGGGTCGGACGTCGTGGGCCGCTGCCGGGACGTGCTGGTGGAATATCAAAAGGGCCCGCTGGCGAACTATCTTCCCTATGGCCCGTTCATGGATGCGACCTTGAAACGTCTGGCGGCGCTCCAGCCCAAGACTCTGGCGACGATGCACGGCTCGGTCTATGTCGGCGACGGAGGGAAAGCGCTCCATGATCTTGCCGGAGTCTTCCGGGAGGTTCTGGGCGTTTCGTAACGGTTTCTGCACCGGGCAGAACCGGATTATCGAGTCTGTCGATCTCCCTCAACACGTTCGTGCATTTGGCTCACCTTGCCTGCGCGGAATCCGTGTAAGATGTCAGAATGTTCGTTTCCGGCAGGCCGTGAGCTTCAGTCCGCTTCCCTGTCCCTTCCTATTTCTCCTGTTTTTTGTGTGAAAGGTTCCCATGGTAAAGAAATGGCCGGATGGGCCTTCGCCCGGTTTGGTGGCTCTTCGTCTGCGGCAATCGACCGAGGTGCGGGTGAGTCTGGCGGCGATGGCCGACGGCATGGGGGAGATGGTGTGGATCGCGGCCGGGCAGAGTGCGGATTCGATGCCGGTGTCTGATGCGATATCAGATCCCGGTCAGACCGGTGGTTGCCCTGGCGATGGGGTGACGGACGAGTGTGAGCGAGGCGGCTTTGGCCGGACCGGCGGACAATTCTATAAACCGGAAGAGGGACTATAGTCATGTACCGTCGCGCGATGCAGCCGCGAGCAGATTGGCCGGCGCGACTCGACCGGATTGGTCTCACCTATCACAGTCTGGATGGGGGCTACTGGCGGGAAGATGTCGCCTATGAGTTTTCTGAACCGCAGATCGATTGCCTGGAGTCTGCCACGGCTTCACTGCATCGGCTCTGTGTCGATGCGGTCGAGCGGATCATCCGCGACGATCGCTTTGCCGATCTCCGGATTCCGGAAGGATGTCGGCCGCACATCATTGACTCGTGGGAGCGGCAGGAGCCGTCGCTCTATGGCCGGTTTGATTTCTGGTATGACGGGGTGGGGGCGCCGAAACTGCTGGAGTACAACGCCGATACGCCGACCTCTTTGATTGAAGCGGCGGTCGGCCAATGGGGATGGCAGCGAGAGACCTGTCCGGAGGCGGATCAATTCAATAGCCTGCATGAGCGGTTGATCGGGCAGTGGGGAACAATCCGGGAACAGACGTCGTCCGATCTGCTCCATCTGGTCTGTCTGGATCAGAGCGACGAAGACCGGCAGACCGTGATCTATCTGGCCGATACGGCAAACCAGGCCGGGTGGCGGGTGCAGACGCTGCCCATTGAGCAGGTCGGGTGGGTGCCTGGCAGTCGGCGGTTCGTGGATCACCGGAACGAGTCCATCTCGGTGCTCTTCAAGCTCTATCCCTGGGAATGGCTCTGTCAGGACGCGTTTGCGGCGGAGCTGTCCCGCTCTTCGGTGCTGGTGCTGGAACCGGCCTGGAAACAGGTGCTCAGTCATAAAGGCCTGCTGGCATTGCTGTGGGAGTGGTATCCCGATCACCCGAATCTATTGCCCGCCTTCTTTTCAGGACCGGGAGATTGCACCGCCTATGTCCGGAAACCTTTTTGGTCGCGCGAAGGCGCCAATATTTCGATCGTGAACGGGGATCAGGTGCTGACAACGTCCGGACCCTATGATGCGGGAACCTCGGTCTTTCAACAGTACCTGCCGTTGCCGGTGTTCGAAGGATGGCATCCGGTCATCGGGTCCTGGGTGATCGGCGATGAGCCGGCTGGGATCGGGATTCGAGAGGATCGCGGGTTGATCCATGGAAACCAGAGCCGCTTCGTGCCGCATTATGTGGTGAAGGGTGTGCCTGTTCCCTAAGGAGGGAGAAGGCCGGTTATCCCCGTGTGCCCGGGGTGCTGTCCTTGGATTCTGTGTTCCTGCCGTTCGTTCCCGTCTTCTTCAAACAACAGTGTTTATATTTTTCCCCGCTGCCGCAGGGGCAGGGTGTGTTGCGGCTGAGCCCCCGGCGTCGCCAGGGCATGGAGGGGAGGAGTGCTTCCGTGTCCTGATGGAAGAGGTCCCGCAGCAGGGTATAGAGGGCGGGATCACGGCGTTTCAACAGATCGGGCGAGGTGAAGAAGTACTCGGCCAGCACCGCGAAGAATTCGTGTTCGTTCGTATAGGCGTAGTCGCTGACATGGGTGCGACGGGAAGAGGGATGGGCCAGTTCCCGCGCCACGTACCGGACCCACTGTCGAACCGCCATCCAGGGGACTTCGGGCGGCAGCCCATACTCGCCGGCTTCCTTTTCGACCAGGTGCGCGAATTCGTGCACTCCCACATTGTGGGTGCCGGGCTGCGGGGAAAACCCTGCCAGCAACGCCGGCTTCGAGAGAATCATCACCCCGCTCAAATGATGCAGGCCGACCATGCCGAGTATGTGCTCATCCGACCCGCCGCGAGTCTGGTAGGCGTCGTCGAAGGCGTCCGGATAAATCAGCACCTCATGCAGGCGATGATATTCCCAGTCGTGGAACCCGAAGATCGGGATGACCGCGCTGGCCGCCACCAGCACTCGAATGGTCTCGTCCACTTCGGTGCGAATGCCGGTGATCCGGACCTCGTCGAGAAAGATCTGCACCAGTTGCCGGAACCTGATCTTGCCCGGCTCATCGAGTGCCAGGAAGAAAGCCACGTGTGCACAAAGTATCTCTTCCCGTTTTTCAGGAAACGGTTGTCGCATCACGGCCATCCGGCGAAGGCAGGACCGCCGTACCCACCAGTAGGTGAAGGGGCAGAGTCCGAGCAGTGGCCATAGTAGAGGAATGAGCCAGGTCAGCCATCCCGCCGTCCCGGCGACCAGGAGGGTTGCCGTGAATGCTTGCCGCTGATTCCGATGTTGAGCCTCCGGCGTCACGAGCATCGAATTGATCTCCCGGGAATAGGCACTTACCTCGTTGCGATTCTACTCCGAACCGCCTCGTGGTGATCTCGGTCTGTGTTTTACGGATGCTGATTCCGGCTTCAGCGCCCCGGATCGAACCCGGGAGTCAGTTCCGCGCTTTCTCTATGTCCAGGATGGAATTATCGCGGTAATATGCATGCAACTTGTTGAAAGTACGTTAAAAAATTAAGTATTTTTCTATCGTGTTTTCTATGGCCTGTTCGTGCTAAGATCCCCTTGCTGCTTTCTTGGTCGCCATGGGTCTTCACCCGGCGGTCGGAAGTCGGGGAGGTGATGTGGCCATCACCTCCCCTTTTTTTTGCCTTGTGGCATTCTCGCCTCACAGTCCTTCGTTCCCATCAGTTCTATCGGAAGAAGCTGCTCTTCTCCAACCTGTGAGATGATCCATCTGGTTTTTGGATCTGTCCGTCTCTCTCTGTATTCCGCTGCATCAGGATTCCCTCGCGAGTGCGTTGAGACAGGGTCGAGAATTTTCGATTCTAAATCGGTCGGGAACTTTCGGGGCGAGGTGGACGGGAGATGGAGGGTGAGTCACTGATGGGGATGTGTCATCGGATGATGTGGACGATGATCGAGTCGGCGGAAACGTGACGATGAAAATGTGAATGGAGAAATCTCATTCGTACTGCGAGTCGGAATTGCGGGAGTTGGATGCGAGCGTGGGTAGGGGAGAGAGGCGAGGAGGCGACGTGACCGTCGCCTCCCCATGGTGCGACTACTTCTTCTTCTTCGCGGCAGCCTTTTTTACAGGCTTCTTCGCTGCTGCTTTCTTCGTGGCCATGAGTACTTCACCCCCCTTCGGTGTAAAAAGTTGTGACTCGATGTGACAGGTATAGCAGAGATTGCGCGGCGAGTAAATTACTTCCGTGCGGATTTTGTCAGCCGGTCGGAAAACGGACGGGGCTCCCGTATCCCGGGATCCGCTCCTTTGTGAGGGGCGAAGGTTGGCTGAGGCAAGGAGACGTATCCAAGTTGCTCCGTCGGGAATCAGGTTGCCGATGATCGTCTCGCGCATGCGGCGTGCAATACGATCGGCGCTGATCGTTTGCTGGAGCTAGTTTCCGGCTCTCCTGCTGTCTATGCAGTGAGGTGTGGCGCGCCGGTGACTGTCGACGATCCGGCTAATCTGAGTGTCCGATGCTCCGTCGAAGGGGTGCGGGAGAGGATGAGGCGGACGTACGGTCCGGGTTGCGCGGGTGATCCGGTGACGTGGGCTCATGAAAATATTTTTCATGGAAGGCCCTCTCCACCCCCCAACATCGGTGTTCGATGGAGTCCTGAATCAGGATCGCGAACCCTCAGCGGATGCTGCACGATTCATTTCCTGATTCGACTTCATTGCCGGCACATCGTTCGGTTGTGTTCCTGATTCTCATCGACACGACTGAGCTCAGGTGGGCGCACAGGCTGAGTGTAGATCAACGGGCGGAGACCTTCGCGCAGATCGGCTACCGGCCGGACTCTGCCAGCCCTTGCGTCAGGCAGTGCCGGGGCGTAAGCTAATAACTATCTTCTCGCAGCCGCCTCATTCTGTAGGTGGTGTCATGGTCCTCCGTGGAACTTCAATCCAGCGGTCCGGACCTGCCGGGTGTTTTCCTTTCACCAGACGGGCGGTCGACTATACCCCAACGGGGCGAATGACCGGTCGTTCAGCGACTCTCGTATCGGGCACCATTTCCGGTCTCGCTCCTTCACATCGCGTTATCCGAATCGGGCCCAAGGGCCTGCGGCACATCTGCCGTCTGCCTGATTGCCTGAGGCGGAAAGGAGGTTGTCATGACCTATCGCTATAGCGGTATCGACATCATCGTCGGGTTTGGCATGTGTGCCATTGTCTTCGGCGCGCTGTTCCTCTTCATGGCCACCACCGGCACCTTCCTTGTCGCCACGCCGCCGGTGATGGATGATCAGTTCTCCAGTTCAGCGAACGGGATGGTGTGGTTGCAGCCTGCCCTGGGGCAGGCCATTGTCGAGCGCACGTTGCTGCAACGACAGAGCGATCGCATCACGGCCCAGGCGACATTGGAATGGGATCAGGCGTTGCTGGCGCACTATAGCCTGCAGTCCCTTCCCGGAGGTCCCTTTGGATTTATCATGGACCGTGCAGCGACGATGCCTGATGATCACGCGGCCCGCGTCCAGGCGGTCATGGGGCGTTCCATCGTGAATGGCACCAGGCGTGGCGTGCGCAGCGGGGTCCTGTCCGCGGATCACTATCTCTCTGATTACAATCGCGACATGATCGGCGCTGCGGAGCAATTGGGCGGGCGCATGCATGGGGCATTCATGGCGACATGGCAGCCGTTGCTCGGTCGCTGGATTGTGGATGCCGGACGGGACTATGCCGTTCGGGCGGCCGGAGTTCAGGAACAGTTGGGTATGGCGATTGTCCATGTGGCTCAGGCCAGGACCGAGCTGGAAGAGGCCTGGGGAGCGAACCAATATCAGCTGGGGACATTGCTGGCGGCGGTGGATCGCACGGCGACGATGACAGGTCCGGCCGATCAGATCATGGTGGCAAGCGTGACGCCGACGGCAGGGGCCATGGCGATGGCACCGGAGCAGACGATGGCCTGGCCCGGGATTCCGCTCGGTTATTTCTTTGCTGCGATGATCGGGATGGCCCTGGTGTTTTTCAGCGGGTTGAGGCTGTCCGCCATGAGTCGGGAAGCAAAAGTGCAGGCGGACTTGCGGCGCGATCGTGATCGCTGGGTCTATCGCCTGGCGTCATAAGGAGTGGCCTAACAGGGTGGCTGACGCGGGCCAGCCTGTGTCAGTCATCCGTTGAACGCCGGCTGGTTCGTGGAAACGGGATGAGCCTGCCGGCAGATTGTGAGGGATGTCATGGTCATGCTGATTGGTCTGGTGACGATCGGTGCCCTTGTGTGGTTGTTGGTGTGGTCGCTGACAGGAGAAAGCGATGCGGAGCATCGGCATATGGCTGAGATGAAAGGCCCGTCCGGGACCGTGGCTCCGCCTGAGACCGGAGTGCCGTTCAGGCGAGCCGCCTAGCCCGTCGATGCCGTTCTCACAGACCTCCCGGGCTCACTCTGGTGTTGTGTCTTTTGAGGGTGTCGATATATTTCCGCGCCGAGGCCATGCGGCTATTGCCGTATGGATTTTGGTGCAGAGGCTGAGCTAAGCAGAGGGCGAACCATCCTGAATCGGCCGAACCGGCCGGCAGCGGCGAAGGTCTGTTCCCACCGAAGATCGACCGGTTGGCAGGTGGAAGGTATGACCGATCAGGGATTCGCCGGTCTGCCGGATGCTTCTACAGTTGTTCGCCCGTTATTCTGCTTCATTGTCGGGATGGGTGTGGGGAGGATGCCCGGAGATCTGTTTCTGCCGAAGCAGTTTGGTGAAATAGGTGCGTTGGAGTTTCAGCGCTTCAGCGGCTCTGGTTTGGTTCCATCCGTTCTGCTGGAGGGCCCTCACCAGTATGTTCTTGCTGTAGGCCTCCATCATTTCATGATAGGCATGCAGCGACGAGTCCAGTCCGGATTCCTGATCGGGTGTCGATGAGACCGCCATGAGCGACAGCTGCGATGGCTCAATCGTCGCGCCTGTGGAGAGGATGACGGCGCGGGTCAGCACATTCTCCAGCTCGCGGACATTTCCCGGCCAATGATATTGGCGCATGAGCGTGAGCGTGCGGTCGCTCAGTGTGTACTGGCGATGGCTTCCGAGTCCGGCGGCGCGCCGGAGGAAATACTCGGACAGCGCCAGGAGGTCATCCAGGCGCTCCCGCAATGGTGGAAGAGTGCTGGTGATCACGGCGAGCCGGTAGTACAAGTCTTCCCGAAAAGTACCCTGGCGGATGGCCTGCCGCAAATCTTTGTTGGTGGCGGCGATAAAGCGCACATTGGTCCGGATGAGCTGTGTGCCGCCCACCCGGTAGAAGGTCTGATCCTGAAGCACGCGCAGCAGGTGGCTCTGCATGGACATCGGCATATCGCCGATCTCGTCCAGGAAGACGGTGCCCCCTTCGGCGATTTCGATTTTGCCGGGCTCCCGCTTCAGCGCGCCGGTGTAGGCCCCTCGTTCATGCCCAAACAGTTCATTCTCCAGGAGGGTCTCCGGTAAGGCCGCGCAGTTCACTGCGACGAACGGTTTATCCCGTCGCGGGCTCCAGCGGTGAATCGCGCGCGCAATCACTTCTTTTCCGGTGCCGGTCTCGCCGAGCAACAGGACGGTGACCGGCGTGGCCGCCGCTTGCCTGGCGATGGTGAGTTGTGCCGCCATTTTCTGATTGGTTCCGACGATAGGATCGTATTGTCCCTCGACTTCCTTGCGCAGGACATCGACATGGCGATCCAGCGCGAGGGTCTCAAGCGCTTTCTTGATCACGACCGTGAGGTGGTCGGCCGTGAAAGGTTTGGTCAGGAAGTCGAAGGCGCCTAAGTGCATGGCTTGCACGGCGCGCTCGATCGTGCCGAAGGCGGTCAGGATAATAATCAACGGTGTGGTATAGGTGGGTAAGGGAGTCTCCGAGTCGGGCCCCGAGGCAGCAGTGGCGGCTTCCCGAACCTGTTGTAAGACTTCCAGCCCGGAGCGCTGGGGGAGTTCCAGATCGAGGAGGACGAGGTCCGGCGCCTCCTGTTCAATGAGTCGCAGTGCCTCTGCCCCGTCGCTCGCGGTCAGGGGTTCATGCCCCATCCAGGTGATGCGGTTTTCCAGACCGAGCAGGATATCCCGGTCATCATCGACGAGGAGGATTTTGGCGCGCATAGCGTGTAAGTCCCGTATTCATTCTTCGGAAGTGTAGTGACTTCATAGAGAAAAATACATGGTCTATTGACAGTCTATCCGGGCAAGGAGGCTCCTGTTAGGCACAGCCTGTGCCACCTCATTGCGGCTGCCGTTCCGTCCCCGGGGTTGGCGCAACCGGCAGCGTAAAACAGATGCAGGTTCCGCGACCGGGCGTGCTCTCCGCCCAGATTTCTCCCCGGTGCATCGTGATCAAGGTCTTGGTAATGAAAAGACCCAATTGAGCCCCTTGCGAGGACGGCATCGACGATGGCACTTTTGAAAATTCGTTGAAGACGCTCGGCAAGTGGAGCGGATCAATCCCGCATCCGGTATCGGCCACGCAGGTCTTGACCATCCCGGCGGTATCACAGGAAAACGTGACGGTGACAGCCCCGCCGGGAGGGGTAAACTTGATGGCGTTGCCGATCAGATTCCAGAGGATTTGTTCCAGCTTGTCGCGATCGCCGAAAATTCTGGGGAGGGGGTGTTCCGGTTCGATCCGCAGAGCGATCTGTTTTTCTGCTGCGACCGTCTGTAAGCCCTCTGCGGCAGTGGCAGCAATCTCCGCAATACAGACCGGTTCAGGCCGAAGCGCATCTTTGTGGATATCCAACCGCGACCAATCCAACAGCTGGTTGATGATGCGGGCCAGCCGGGCCACGTTGTGCTCGATCCGCGTGAGGTAGGTCGTCTGCTGGCTTGTCAATGGACCGGTGACACCATCCAGCATGTTTTCGGCAAAACTTCGAATGGCGGTCATGGGCGTGCGCAACTCATGAGACACAACCGACAGGAAGGTCGAGCGCCGTCGATCGTGGGCCTGGAGTTGGTCATTGGCGCGCGATAGTTCCTCCGTGCGCTCGCGGATGCGCTCTTCCAGATGCTGGGTCAGCTCGGAGAGGTGGGCATAGGCGCGGGCGTTGTCGATCGCGGCAGCTACATGGCTGGCGATCGTCAGAAGAATATGCAGGTCTTCTTCCGTGCATATCTGGGCGCCTCGATCACCGGCGATATATCCCAAGGTTCCGTGATGACTCTGAAGCGGAACGGCAATAAACGACGAGATGCCGGCGCGTTGCAGTAATTCCATCACCGGCGGATAGATCCGGTCGGCTGAGGCATCCAGCGCCTGGATGAGCACCGGTTCGCGGCGAAGAAACAGATCAGCGGTGATGCTGTCGTCGTCGCGTATGGGGATCTCCAGATTATAGGCGACCTCAGCAAGCTCGGGCGAGATCCCCGTGACACGGGCGATGTACGATACATCCCGCTCCTCAAGCCGCAGGACCAGCACCATGCGCAGGAAACCGAGATTGCCGACCAGGATTTGAAGCACCGTGTCGAGGAGGTGATTCATGTCCAGGGTGCTCGCAATGGCGGCGCTGGCTTGATGGAGGGTGGTCAGCTGCCTGAATTGTTGTTTGATCGTCTCAAGGTTGGTGGTAATGGCCTGGTTTCGCTCTTGAACTGAGCGGGCCATGACATTGAAGAGCCCGGTCAATTGGCCGACCTCATCGTTCGTGGAAGGGAACAGTTGAACCGGTGCTGTCCCTTCAGTTACCTGGCGGGCCACACCGGCCAGGCGTCGCAACGGAGTCGTAATGCGCGAGGTCAGCAGATGAGCGCCGAGTATGCCGGCTCCGATAATGAGGGCGGTCAGGGCAAAGACACTCTGTATCATCGTCAGGACGGCCTGGCGCACGCGCTCATCGGTGAGGCCGATTTGAATGGTGCCGTACACCGGTGGCCGTTTCATCATAGCCCCGTCGATGGCAGGGGATTCGGGGTCGAGCGTAAACGGGGTCATGGGTGCGGGTGATGCCCGAAGGACCGGCAAGGCAAAGTCATAGAGCGTCTCGGACAGAGTGGGAAACACCTGAGACATGAAGGGGCCTTGATTCTGAGGGGCGAGCGTGAGCTGATCCGAGACGGCAAGCGGGGTAATCTGCGGGACCGTCGCCGGCGTTTGTGCCAGTCTTTGGGCGATGTCTGCGGGGGGGTAGATCGGATGGGAGAGGGACCTTCGTGGATCTGTCAACGACTGGCGCGCTCCCTTGCTGTACTGGGCGAGAGCTTGGCCATTTGAGCCCGTGACCACCACATAGACGACTTCATCGATGGAGAGGAGACCTTCGATGTACTGTTGAAGTGTTGTCTGATCTTCCGCCACCAGGCCGGCAAATCGGAAATGGTTGTTGTGCGCGATATTGGTCAGGAGGATCGTGCCGAGGCGATGAAGATTCTGCAGCATGGCGTTGCGCCGTGTTTCAACAAAATACCAGCTCAACGTTGAACAGGTCAGGACCAGAATCAGGCTGAAGAACACGACGAATTTCGTACGCAAGCTGATGAACGGCATTGTCGGCGCGCCGTGAGGCGGGGTCGGATTCTGGAGAGGGGTTGGTTCGGCTGTCATAGGAATCAGGTCCTAATATTTCTCATCAATCAGGCGCTCAATGTCGTTGGGAAAGGTGATGCCCAGAAAGTTAGCGGTCTTTTGGTTCACGGTGATGTTCAGCCGTTCGATAGGTATCGGTTTCATCGGGAGTTTCCGGTCTCCATCGAGGAGTCGTCTGGCAAGCAGGCCGGTTTCCCGGCCGACATCATTGTAGGAGACGGAAATGCTGAGGAGCGCTCCGAGTCTGGTCATTTCCGGCGAGAAGCCGATGACAGGGACATGTTGTGCCAGGGCTGATTCGAGGATGAAACCAACGGACTCCGCGGTCAAAACCGTTGAATCGGGCACCAGCCACAGCCCATCGGCTGTGGTGAGGAGCGCGCGTAGCTGCAGCGGGACTTCTTTCTCACTGGCGACGGGAAATTCATCCAATTCGAACCCGCTGGCGGCAGCATGGCGGGCCGTACCATTACTTTGAAACCCGGTCTTCGCGGGATCGAACAGGACCCCGAGCCGGCGGAGCGACGGCAGAAATGAGCGGAGAATCTTGAACTGCCGATCGACGGGAATATCCAGCAGTGTGCCGGTCATATTCGGCGTGGCGAGATGATGCTTCGAGGGATCCAGGATCATCATGTAGACGATGGGAATATCCACGATTTCCACCTGGGCGGCCAGAGCGGCTTTAAGGCCGACGGCCAGGACGAGCGACGCATCGGAGGCCCTGATCTTGCGGGCCAGTTTTTTCCCGAGTTCAGAATCACCGCGCAAGTCGTATTCGGTATAGGCCATGGAGGCCGGCGCCGTGACTTTGAATCCCTCAATCGCCTGCGCATAGGCCTGCAAGTCTGAGGATTTCAGAATCGCAATCTCTCCGGCGAGGGAGTTGGCTGATCCGAGGAGACAGGATATAAGGGGCAGAGCAAATCCCACCAGCTTCCTGCCAAACGCGAAGCCTTTGGCGAGAGAGGGACGCTCCGTATAGTGTCTATAGATTTTCATCTTATCATGATCACGTATTATCGTGTCGTGGTTTCTCTGGGGCGTTGCGATCTGCCTGCGTGGGCACCGCCTGCGTCGTCTGTCCGGGTGTTGTCGATTGGACGGTCCCCAGGATGCGGGTCGCTGTGCCGGTCGCACTCCGAACGATATGGCCCGACCATGAGAGCCACTGGAGCGTGCCGTCGGCCCGGCACACGCGGTGAGCAAAGGCGAGCTCAGGCCGTGCGGAATTTTGTGCCGTCAGCAGCGCCGCCAGGACAGAGGCCTGATCGTCTGAATAGACTCTGGCCAGAAAATCCTCTCTGGAGAGGGAAACGGCGCCGACCGGCAGGCCGAGCAGATCGGCGACGATCGGCGACCAGTAGCAGTGGTCCGTCTGCAGGTTCCAGTCCCAGATGCCGATGCGCGCACTCATGAGCGCGCGCTGAACCCGCTCCTCGTTGACGCGGAGCGAATCCCCCAGACGTTTACGCTCGGTGATGTCGGTAGAGATTCCGCACATGGCATAAGGCCTGCCGGTCTCGTCGCAGAGCGGAAATTTGATGGAGATATAGTCGTGGATCCCGTCCGCATGGGGGGCGACTTCGTCGTATTCGATCGCCGCGTTGCGTTCCAACACCTGGCGATCGTTGGCGCTGAATGCCTCGGCAATCTCGGGAGGGAAGAGATCATGGTTGGTGCGGCCGACGATTTGATCGGCGCGCAGATTGAATATCTGCTGGAAACGCCGGTTCGTGAGCAGGAAGCGTCCGTCCGCCAGCTTCACGTAAATAACGGCCGTGGTATTGTCGATCACATCTTTCAAGAGGCGTTCGCTTCGGCGGAGTGCCTCTTCCATCTGTTTGCGGTCAGTGATGCATTGCAGGGAACCGGCCATGCGTATGGGGTGGCCGTGTCCATCCCAGACGGCCCGGCCGCGCGCGCGGAACCAGCGGTACTCGCCCTGTTTCGTCAGCAGCCGGTATTCCGTATCGTACGGCTCGCGCCGTTCCATGTGCGCGGCCAATGCGGCCAGCACCCGCTCGCGATCGCCGGGGTGCAACCGGGAGGTCCAGCTCTCCAGGATGTCCGGAAATTCCTCCTCGGTATAGCCCAATAACTCGCGGACCCGGGCAGACCACCAGACCGGGGTGTCGGGATGGTGCCACGGCCGGCCGGGCAGGACCTGTCCATCCCAGAATCCGTCGCTCGATCCGCGGATCACATACTCCAGGCGGTCTTCCCGTTTCCGCAATCCCGATTCAATGCGCCACCGTTTGGTCGTATCATGAAAGACGACGACCGCCCCGGCGACGGTGTCGTCCTCCCACAGCGGTGAGCTGACATATTCGACCGGGAAGCTGGTGCCGTCACGCCTCCAGAATACTTCATGCGTGACGCGATGGATTTCGCCGTCGTGCAGGGCGGCGTAGATCGGACAGGAGTCGTCGGGGTACGGTGTCCCGTCCATTCTGGTGTGGTGCAGGAGCGCATGCATGGGGCGTCCGATCAAGTCTTCCACCGAATACCCGAGCATCGCGGCCGCGCGGGGATTGACGAAGGTGGCGAGCCCCTGCCGGTCGATGCCGTAGATCCCTTCGCCGGCTTGCGTCAGGATGAGCGTATGGCGGCGACGCAGCTCATCCAGCGCCCGCTCCGTTTCCTTACGCCGGGAAATGTCGCGGATGATGCCGCTATAATAATTCCCTGTAGCGGTCTTCCAGGTAGCCAGCGAGAGCTCGATCGGAAATTCGGTGCCGTCCTGTTTGAGCCCTTGTAGCTCGAGGACCGATCCGATGAGGCGGCTTGATCCGCCGGCTTCCAGGCGGGCGATACCGGCGTTGTGCCGCTCGTGATAGCGCGCCGGCATCAATCTGGTGAGGGGTTGTCCGATCAGATCGTGGTTCTGATAACCGAACAGCGTGGCCGCCGAGTGGTTGTGCGAGAGGATGGTCCCGCGCCCGTCGGCGACCACGATGGCATCGCTGGCTGACTCCACTAGTGAGCGGAAGCGGTCTTCGCTTTCCGTCAGAAGATGCTCGGCGCGTTGGGCTTTCACGGCCAGTTCCTTGACGCCGATCGCGCGGCGGAGCGTCTGCCGGAGTTCCTCGCGATGGTAGGGTTTGGTCAAGTAGGCGAAGGCTCCCCTGGTCAGCGACCCCACGGTTTTCTCCGTCGCCGTGCTGGCCGTGACGATGACCACGGGTAAATGGGGGTCCAACTGTTGGATCGTGGCGAGCACCTCAAGGCCATCGCCGTCCGGCAAGGTCAGATCGAGCAAGACCGCATTGAAGTGATGGGCACGGAGCTGGGCGAGCGCGCCAGCACAAGAGTCGGCGGTACGGACGGTATAGCCGTCGTGGGTGAGCAGGTCCTGCAGGCTCACGACAATATCCGGATTGTCTTCCACGACGAGCACGGTATATGAAGGGGCTTCGCCGGCCATAGCTCCCTCAGTCAGTGAAGCCTTCGGGATAGGCAACGGCCTGATTCACCGTTGCCCAAGGCGGAGTGGTCGTGTGTTGCGCCGTACCATAACGAGAATCGCGCAAGCATAGTAGAGATATACCACTTAAGGAAACCATTTAGAACCTCACCGTCAGCCAGCCCATTACCCGGCTGCCGATCGTCTCGCCAAGAGGATACTCCTGGTGCTTGTCGTTGAGCGCGTTGAAGGCGGACACAGCCACTTCCGCCTTGTCGTGCCAAAACCGGTAGCCGGCCCGCAGATTCAAGCGATTGTAGGAACCGACGTTCGGGTTCGGCAGCGACACGAGACCGGCTTGAGAAAAGCTCGTGAAGGACTGGCCGGGTGGATAGCTCGCCGATCCGTAGTAGTGAAAGATCGCTTCGGCGCTGAGCCCGTTCCCCCATTCGCCGCGCAAGCCGACATTGAACTTGTTGTGGGGACCGGCCCGTTGGATGCGACCGGTAAACGTCTGGTGAATTTCCTGATAGGAGTAATTGGCAAAACCGGTCAGCCACTTGGCGGCAAGGATTTCCATCCCGAATTCTCCGCCGTAAATGTCGGCTGAGCCCGAGTCGTTGCTATAGGCGGCCATCGTCGGAGACTGATTGCGCACACTAATGAGGTCGGAGATGTGATTGTAGAAGGCGTCGGCACGGACTCTCAGCCGGTGTTGCCAGTACCATCCTTGATAACCTGCGTCGTAGGAAATCATTTGTTCGGGCGAGAGACTCTGGCCTCCCACCACGGATGTCGGGGTCGGGGGCAACGGCGGTTTTGTATTCACCTGCGCATTGGATGTCTTCTCGATCAGTGTCGGGGGGCGATAGGCCACTGAGCCGGAGAGCCGGAACGTGTGCTCGGGAGATGGGGTATAGAGCAAGGCGACCCGGGGGCTGACCGTCGGGCTGATAAAGGAATCCAGGTCATAACGTGCACCAGCTATCAAGGTGATTGGTTGAGCGATCTTCCATGTGTCTTGAACAAACAATCCCAGGCGGCTCTCGGTGCTGTATTGTGAGATGCCGTTGCTGGAAAGAGTATTGAGCCGGTAGTTCAGGCCGTAAGTCAGCCGGTTGCTAGGTAAGGCTTCAACGTCATGTTGAACATCAATATTATAAGTATTGCCCATGATCGACGTAGTCGGCGATCCATCCCCGGCACTGTACGTGAGGAAGGGGGCGAGGGGTGGCTGGAACAGTACATTTGAGGTAGCGCTGTATTGACTCCAGAATGTTCGCACAAAGAAGCCGGGCCTTTCGTATGCGACACTCGCATATCCTTGGGATGGTCTATAGGGATTGATCGCATCCTGGCTCATCCCGAAGTTGTACGCGTTGGAGTCGACGAGTCCGCCTGAAACCTTGATCCTTCCCTCTGCCGAAAGCGCGTATTCGGTTAAGACGTTGAACAGGTTGTCCCGGAAGGCTAAAGAGCGGCTGTTATTCCACGAGGCGTTCTGGCTGTGACCGACCGACAAGCGATAGCCGAATTTATCCACTGTGCCGCCTTGAATCGCGGAGGCCATGATGGTGCCGTAGCCTCCACCGCCGAATTGCAGAGTGGTGCCTTTCATTTCTTCTGGGGATTTCGTGATGATGTTGACCACTCCATCGAATGCGTTGAATCCCCACACCGCAGAAGCGGGCCCTTTCAACACTTCGATTCGTTTGATCTCCGGTAGTGTGACCGGCAGGAGTTTCCAGTTCATCGTGCCTTGTACGTCGTTATAGATCGAACGGCCATCTACCATGACCAGGAGCTTGTTGGCGTTCGGCTGATTGTCTCCGCGTGCGCTCACAGTGAAATCAGCCCCGTTCATCTGCATCACTTCCATCCCGGGGATACGACGAAGGAGGGTCGGGATGTCGATGGCGCCCGAGTGCCGGATATCCTCGTCCGTGATCACGTAGACGTTCGACGGAGCTTGCGAGATCGGCTGTTCGTAGCGTGACGCGATGCTCACGCTTTCTTCTTCTTTGATCAATTCGATGGCGTCGATGTGGGGAGCTGAGTCGGTCACGTTGGTCGGGTCCGCGGCGGGGGATTCCGCCTGCGCCAGGCCGCTCAGACTGACGGTCAGCAGCGTGGCCAGCATCGGATGGCCTGATCGTCTCAGTTCTGCGGTCATTGCCTTTCCTCACTTCGGCATCGAGCGCTGACGGACGAGTCCGCACACGACGCCTACAGGAGCGGCCCGGTAGGGGGAAGGCGTGGTGGAAGGAGAACACGGCGGGGGCGTCCTCGTTTCAACGGAGTGAGGCGAGGAGGAAACGTGCCGCCGTTGGTGTATTCCATCTCGGCCACCGCATCATGGATGGCATCGGCGATGACCCGGGTCATCGTGCAGCGCTCTGTCCAGTAAATGGCGTTGCGGAGGCGCTCGATCAAGGTGGTCGGCAGGAGGATCGTCACGCGCTGATTGCGCGAGTCTACGGGTGCGGTCGCCCCGTCGGGGGGTATTGCGTGAGGAGAACCGTCTGGAGTCTGATGCGAGAGAGGCAGAGGACGATTGTCTGGAACCAGGTCAGGCCGCCATCCCTCGGTGCGATGGCGCCCCGTTTTCTTCGAGATGTGTTGAGTCATGAGTATGAACCTCTTTGTCAGTGCGACGATCGTCGCCGGTGATCGCGAAGACCATGAGCCACGAGATTCCTACCAGCCCCGCCAGCAGCACCCAGATGATCAATTCCTGTGTCATGGTGTGCCTCCCGAGTGCTTCTCATCATGTCCTGCCGGATGAGTTCGCAAGCCGTATGCCATTGGCCCTCTCTGATTGAGTGGGGATAATTGGGGCTGAGAATGTTGGAAAAATCGCATCTGAGACGTCCCTCATCGCGACGTGTCACTGCGAGAGCCGATGAGAGTGGATCAGATGTGATTCGAAGGTGGATCGAAAAGGATTCGCCGGTCGGCGACGGGATCGCGGCTTGTCGTGGGTGAATTGAAGGAAAGAGAGAAGCGCTATCGGGTCGGCGTCGTGAGGGAACGAAGATCCCACTCGGCCACTCCGTGAAGACCGACTTGCTTCAGCAGCGCGGCGCGCATGCGTCGGAGCGGGGCGTTGGTGGGCTGGGCATCAATGAGCTCGCAGAGACAGGCCATCGCGTCGTACCAGAAGCCCTGGCGGGCGTTGTCCTGCACGCTCTGCGTGCTGCAGGTGAGTTGGGGGCCTGCTTCGACAAGACAAGCATTGAACTCACAGCGCTCAATGACTCCCCCCGCCACGATATCCTGCGACGGCGAGTCGGGGTTACGAATCACAGAGACGTACCATCGATACTGCACGTCCGGTTCGAGCCTCAGTCCCATCTCCTTCAGATTAATCGTCTGAATTCCCGCCTTCGTCGGAGAAGGGATGGGTGCTTCATGCACCGGCTTGACTGAGCGATTATCGATCAGCGTGAAACGAACGGTATAGGCCGTAGGTTTGGAAAGAAACCAATTCAGCACCGGCGTTTGATTGATGGTGAGACCGACATGATCGGGCACGAGGGCTTGAATTTCAGGGTCGCTGCCACCGGTCCCGCGCATTTCCCCGCCGACACGCGCGCGCGGTGAAAATTTCCTGGGTGGGGTATAGATCGGCAGCGACAGGTCATCAGGGGCGGCGACGTGAGGGGCGTCGGATGGCTCGGGCCCTGCCGTGGCCTGCGTCGGTTCCGCAAGTGTCAGACCCAGGGGCATTGTACAGATGATGCAAAACAACAACGTGGGTTTCACCGTGCACCCCCTCTTGCTGAGGCTCTGTGGTGAATTTCAATGCACGAATCGTACTCTAGCATATGGTCGAGACCCTTTATAGCCAGTTATTGAGCAACAAGAAGGGTGACCAGTAAGCAGGATGCTCATAGACCCGATCGGCCAACAGTTTCGCCTGAGCCTGTTGCAACGCGATCGCTTTGGAAATCGATGGATTCCGGAGCTGCCGATAGAATTCGGAAATCAGCGCGGCGGACGCTTCATCATTGATGAACCACAGCGTGGCGATCGCGCTTCTCGCGCCGGCCTTGATGGCGATTCCTGCGAGGCCGAGGGCGGCGCGATCATCGCCGACACCGGTCTGGCAGGCGCTGAGAGTCAGGAGTTCGAGCGGCGCCTGCCGGAACCGGTACAAGCCGATCAGCCGGTCCAGCTGGTTCACAGTGAGTTTTCCGTCGAACGTGAGCAGAAAACTTTCGTTCGCATCCGTCGAAAATTTTCCGTGAGTGGCAATGTGCAGCACGCCGAACTGACCGTCCCGCAATTCCTGCTCCAGTCGGATTGTTTGAAACTCGCTGTTGAGCAGTTGATCGCCTCGGTAGAGGTCGTGGATCGCGCCCATTTCTTCGGCCACATACGGGAGCGCCGGGAATCCCTGGACGGCATGGGTCAGTCCGATGGACAGGAACCGGACGGTCTCGCGGTTAATCGGGTGGGGGTCGGTGAGATTGAGCCCGGGGGTCAACGCGACGGCAAATTTCTGAATGAGGAAGCCGGTTCCATCGTGCAAGGCTGCCAGGGGAATGGTGCGGAGTGCTCCGTCGGGGACAAACACCAGCGTATTAATGTGCAAGCGGGTCAGCTCTGCCTCGATCGGTCGAACCAGCCAGTCATAGAGATGTTGAGCATGGGGAAGATATTCCCTGGTCGTCCGCTTCTCGACCGTGCGGCGGAACGCGCGTATTTCCTGCGCCAATGTCACGGCAGGGATGGGCACAGAGATTCGCATCATCCCGGTCGGGAGGCTGACGAGCATGTCCAATCGGTCTGCGAACATGATCGGATAGATCACCGCTGTAGTCGGTGAGAGCTGGTCGGGCTTTGTGATGCGGGCCTGCAGGGCATCGACGCATTCATCCTTGAAGTATTCCCGCAGCTCTGCCGCTTTGAAGGCTTCTATCGCGTCGCGCGCAGTCAGGAGATAGATCTGTGCGGCGGGGGTGTCGTCCGTCAACCCGGCGCGTTGGAGCAGGAGGTCGGCCAGTTCGAAAAACAAGGGGCGCACCGATTCCTGATCCGGAGTCGACGCCTCATAATAGGCGCGGGCCACTTCCGGTCTGATGGGCAGCAAGGTGGCGGCGGCCTGCCGGTAGGAGGCGATGGCGTCGTCGAGGTGCCCGCTCGACGCCAGCAGCCGGCCCACCTGCCACTGCCAACGGTAGAGCGCTTCCGGTACGCCCGCGGATTGCGCTGAGAACGCCGCGCGTCGGGACAACTGCAGCGCTTCCTCGGTGCGGCGTTCTGTTTCGTAGAGATGCCCGAGATAGCCGAGCGCATAGGACAGGGTGCGGGCATCTCCCAATCGTTCGGATAGAGCCACCGCTTCCTGCAGCACGCCGGCGGCACGTATGAGCAGTGCATCGCCGATGGCGGGCAGGAGCGGCCGCAGGTGCCCGTAGCCCAGCCCGATATTAATCAAGCCCACGGCCTTGTTGTAAGACGGGGACAGTTCTCGGGCCTGGTCGAGTGATTGATCGAGCCAGAGCCGGCTGTCCTGTGGCTGGCCGAGCCGCAACGCCGCGCGCGCGGCGTTGATTCTGGCGGTAATCGCGATCATGGGAAGCCCGGCGTCCTGCGCAATCGTTGTACTTTCATGAAACGCAGCCAGAGCCTCGGCGTCTTCGTGTCTGAGGGCGTGGAGAATGCCCAGATCGTTCAACGTGGCAGCCGTGAGTGCGGGTGACGCTTCCCGACGGGCGAGCGTCAACGCGTCGGTCAGACGTTCTTCGGCTTCATCGAGGTGCCCGACCGCGAGATACGTGCGACCGAGCTGGGCAACCACGTCCGCGGTGGTCTGCGGATCGCCGCTGTTCTGTGAGAGCACCAGTGCAAGATCAAGTTGGAGCAGCGCCTGCTTGGACTGACCGAGGGCCTGCGCAGCTTGTGCGGCTCCGAGAAGGGCCTGGATGTGTTCGCGGGGTGCACCACGTTCGCCGGCAAGTCTGGCGGCTTCCTTCCAGGTGGTGAGGGCTTGTTCTAATGCGCCGCGGCGAAAAGCGTCGGTGCCCTGCGCCAGCAGGGCGTCGAGATTGTCCGTGGGGGTGGCTCCCTGCACCCCGGTCGTGAGCAGGAGTCCCAGGAGTCCAACGAACGCCAGGCCGATCCAGCGGCGGATCCCTCGTGCGGCAGGTCTAGGGCCGGCCGCCGATGCCGTGAGGGGGAGGATGAGCAGGCGTCGAGGATTCATCGGCCTCGTCCTTATAAGACTTGCACGACAAATTGCAGGTGGATGCCGTGATCCTGCAGATTGCCCGGCGGGTGCGGGACGTGATTGAGCGGTTGTCCCCAGTAGAGTTCAAACCGTGCCCGTTCCTGCGGCAGCAGGCTCCAGCGAACGCCGAGTCCCACGCTCGCCAGCGTCTGCGGATCAGGTGTGCCGCCTTTGGCATTCCAGGCGCGGCCCACATCGGCGAATTGCGCGAATTGGAGGCGGGGCTCGCCGGAGGGAAACGCGAGTAGCGGGATGCGGGACTCAATGGAGGCGAGAAACGCGTTGTCACGAATGAGCGTGTTCTCGCGATAGCCACGGACACTGAAGCGTCCGCCGACCGGCACCTGTTCCAGCGGGAAAAGGCGATCGTTGGCGAGTTGCAGACTCATCTGTCCCAGCAGTTGCACGCCCCACCAGTCGTCGAGTCGCTGCAACCCCTGCACTTGACCCAACCAGGAAAAGAACTGGCTGTCCGGCAGCGGGCCGGAGTTATTGGTCGCGCCGAGTACATCGAGCCCGATGGAAAAGCGGGAGCGCGCAGCAATCACCGAGCTTGCTGTGCGATGAACATACTCTTGAATGAAACGGAGTGCGCTGACCGTGCTGACACCGGTATCCGATGAGCCGGGGATGAACAGCGAAGGGAGTCCGGCCTGGTCGAACGCGGAGGTGACCTTGTTATAGAGCCGTTCCCCGGTGATCGCGACGGCAAACTCATCGGTGAGCGTTTTGTAGAGCGGCTGGCGGAGCGTGATGCCGAAGATCTCAGCGTCGGCCTTCAAATCGAGAAAACGGAAGCTCTGATCGACCACGAGGAAATCGTTGCGCCGGTAGTAGGCCGTCAGAGTCGTATCGTATCGATTTACCGGAATCGTGTAGGAGGTGTCGATGATCGGATTCACGCCGCGCGACCGGCCGTAGGTGAAGCTGAAGACATCGCCGTTGCCGGTGACATTCTGGTGTGCGATGGTCGCCAATCCCCGTTCGGCGCCCACGACCGGAGTCTGATGGTTATTGAAATCCAGCCAGGCTTTCCAGGGAGAGGCTTCCTTCACCCGCAGGTTCAGCACACTCTCCCCGCGGCGATCGCCGGGGCGGAGTTCCGCGTTGATGCGCTCGATGCGGGTGTCCTGCTGGAGCAGTTGCAGCCGTTCCTGTAGCGGC
This sequence comes from Nitrospira sp., assembly GCA_024998645.1. Taxonomy (GTDB): domain Bacteria; phylum Nitrospirota; class Nitrospiria; order Nitrospirales; family Nitrospiraceae; genus Nitrospira_D. Next base: position 6,209 of record JACOEJ010000019.1, on the reverse strand, counting down.
GTGATGGCAAAGGGCGTTTTGACGCCCAGCGCCACCCGGTCGCGCAGATAGCCGTCACGGAACCAGTCGGTCCCCTCCACATCGATCTGCGCGACCGTGCCTTCGACGATGTGATAGGTGATGACTCCGAGCGTCACGTCCTGATCGGGGATGATCGCGCCCGATGTGATGTAGCCTCGATTGACGTAGAGCAGAGTCAGCGCCAGCCGCAGCCGCTCCAGGTCGTCCGTCGTGAGAGTGCGGCCTTTGAATGGCTTCGTGACCTGGTCGATCTCCGCTTCCGTAAAGACGGTGTTGCCGGTCACATGAATGTCGTGCACGAAGACGCGGATCTGTCCCAATTGCCGCTGAATGTCGCTATCCGGCGCCTGTGGCACCGGCGGCAGTACCATGCTCGGCGGGGGAGCCGGCGGCCTGAATTCCTTCTTGAGCGGGCCGGGCGGTTCACCGGATCGGCCGGTCGGATCGAAGACCGGCGGGAGGGCTTGGGCCGGGAGTGAAGAAGGGGCCAGCGTGAGCAGCATGACGAACCCCGCAGAAAGGGCGATGCCTGCGCTCGGTCGCGCAAACGATCTGTGATTCCTCATCCAAGCCTCGACCTTACGCGCGGCATCCAGTCAATCCACTCTCCGCAAAGCGCTGTGTCAGAAAGCCTGCGGGGGTTAACCGACGCAATGAGACCGGGGTATCGGCCGATGCGATCATGGCGGCGACCGGCGGTGATGCCATGGCAAGAGAATCGGTCTCTTCGCCCATGAGCGCGAAAGGGCTGGGCGACCAGCCGCCCGGTTCCGCCGGAAGAATATCGCGCCCGGCGACGATCAAGCTGCTGGATCGGCTATCGGCCAGTGCCGCACAACGACCGGTCTGGAGTGACTGCACCTGGCGAAGGGAAGAGGGGAGGGAAGAAACGGTGCCTGCCAGGTTCGAGGTCGGACTCTGGATATTCACCGTGCCGCTCAACCCGAATTGCGACGAGGCATCCACCAGGCTTCCGGCATCGGCCAGGAAGAGCGGAGTGGTGATGGAAATGTTTCCACCGGCGCCCTGGACGGCCTGCGCGATCACCTGGCTGTTCTGCAAGATGACGACATTCGGATCGATGGTGATATTCCCACCGCTGCCTGCTCCACCAAGGACAGACGTGCTGATAGTGCTATTCACCAGTCGGATACGGTCAACGGCTTGAATATCGATGTTCCCGCCGCTCGCTTGTGCCGCTTCCGTCTTCACCGAGCCGTTACGCATCTCAAACTGCTGGCCGGCATTGATCGTAATATTGCCAGCGTTGCCCGGCCCGGTGCTGCTGGCGGACACCGACGCGCCGTCAGAGATGGTCACTGATTGACCGGCCGTGAGAGCAATGTTGCCGCCGGAGCCTGCATCAGGCGCTTGTCCAACTGTGCGACTGTAGATGCCGGAAGCAGTCCCGTTCGTCATTGCGCCGGAAATACTGATTGAGTTTACTGAATTGATCGTGATGTTGCCTCCGGCCCCGTTATTAATTGTGCCGCTATTGATAGTTCCGCCACTTTCGAGATTCAACGATCCCGTTGTGATGGTCACATTGCCGCCGGTGCCGCAGGGTCCTAAGCAGAAGTCACTGCCGACTGTGCGAGTGTAGACGCCGCTGGCACGCGTGCTTCCAATTTCAAAGAGAGATTCGGGACCTTCAAATGGACGCTCTCCGGATATGGTCACGGACTGTGCCGTGACCGAGATATTGCCTGCGCTGCCACTGCTTCTGGTGCTGGTATTGATCTGTGCACCACCAAAGACCTGCAACTGAGGTGTGATCACAGTGATCGATCCAGAATTACCGAAGTTTCCGACGTCTCCAGTCGAGTTGCTCAATAACCCAGCCGGTCTGACGGTCTGGTTCCCCTGATCATTGAGGGTAAAACGTTCCGTGGCTGTGATATTGATGTTGCCGGCTGAACCATCACCAATCGTCGAAGTTTGAATAACGCCTCCAGTAGCCAGCTCTACGATCCTGGCGTTTATGGTGATGTCTCCTCCCGGATCGACCACTGTGTTGTTGTTCAGGATCGAGGTGGCGTCAACTCGGAGGCGGTCAGCAGTAACCTTTATAGCGGCGCTGCCGACATCGCCGTCGACGCTGACAAAACTGTTTCCAGTGATCAAAATGTCATGGGCTTGCATCGTGAGATTGCCGGCCTGTGCAAACCACGCCTCGGTGGAGAGAGTCGCTCCTTGCCCGATTGTCAGGTGGTCAGCCGCTCTCATTGTGAGATTGCCGGCGGATCCTGTTACGTTCTCTCCCAGCAGCTGGCCAAACCGAAAATTGCCTGTGGCGATGGCCGGGCCTTCTATCAAGATGTTTGTGCCGAGAATACTCACATCTCCTCCATGTCCTGTCCCGGCGCTTCCTGTATCGATGAAGAAGCCTTCGTTCGTAGCATGGAGATTTCCGGTTGTGATGGCCACATTTCCTGCTGTTCCCGTCCCCGATGTGTTGGTGTCAATCAGCGCGATTAAGGAACCTGAGGAGCTGGTGAAGGCATCAAGGTTTCCAGCTGTGATGCTGATCGTCCCCGCGTTGCCACTGCCGGTCGTTCTTGCTGTGAGTGCAGGAGCCAGATCATTTGCGATGGACATGTCCCCGGCGACGTTGATGTCGATTGCAGCAGGAGCACCGTTGGTATCAACGGTATTGGCCATAATTGTGGCCTTGTCCAGTAGGAATTCCCCGCCGCGAATTCTGACTGTGCCGGCTGAATCGGCGGAAACATCGATGAGGGTCCCTTGGGTTAAAGAGATGTTTCCGAGGTTCGTAAACTGAGCTCCAGTAATGTTAGGGCCATAACCGAAGGCTGGATAGAGAATTTCTCCGGGGGAGGCGACGCTGGCAAGGTTGATCTGTCCGCCGGGAGCTGAGAGTGTTCCACCGGTCATCGTGACGCCACCGGGCACGGAGGCGCTGCTTCCTGTGTCCGGGTTGGTATAGGTGAACCCTCGGTTTCCTCCAACGAGTGATATGGATTGGCCAGGTTGAACGGTGAGTGTACTACCCTGAACAGCAATGGATGCGGGATTGGGGGCCAAAAACCCAAACGCGGCGATGGGTGCACTGGTCAGTATGCTTCCGGATGCAGGATCGGCGTGAAAGATGCCTGCTGTGCCACCAACTTCGGTAAGCCGCAAATAATTAGCCGTCGTGAAGGTGACCGACCCGCCGACGTTTAAAGTCGCATTTGGTCCAAAGATGATGCCAGCCGGGTTCATGAGGAAGAGATTTGCATTTCCGAAACCGGTGGTTTGTATCGTATCGAAGATCCTTGACGGATTGCCCCCGTTCACTCGGCCAAGGATGTTGGATGTCGGGAGTGCTGTATCGTTCAAGAAATTAGCAATGTTGTTGGTGGAGACCCCAAACTCACCGAAGCTATGAAACAGGTTTGTTCCTGCTCTGGTTCCGCCCGTGATGTCGTATTGCACTTTTCCAGGCGGTGGAGTCGGAGCCAGATTAACCTGGGTATTAAGCCCAGATGGGGTAATAGGACCTGCAGTGTGAGCCTGATCGGCAATTGGTAAGCAGGAAATCCACAACACCAGAGTGACAAGTGCTCGGACGAGAAGGGAGAAGAGGTGGCGAGTCGGCCTTCTATGGTGAAGAAGGGAAGTCCGTCTCATGATTCATACTCCTCATGATTGCCCCTGACACTAAATAAAGCGTGAAGAATCCACAGCAAAACTTTTTAGCTGCACAACCATGCGTCGATGTTTTTCTGTTGTTCACTCATACAAAGCAATACGAAGGCCCCCATAGGGTACTCCTAGCTCTTTGAGAGGGCACTTGGTTAAAAGATGCTTTTCACCTCATAAGCTGCGCGGGTTGTTTCAAGCCTGAGCAGCAGTCAATTCGGTCCATCAATGCCACAAGCATTGACCATGTCGTGGACTTCAGGGTGCACAATCGCAATAACAGTTACCAGTGTTGCTGCCAGCACTGGACTGGATCCAGTACGTTATACAGGCCTTATACCGATTAGAGGGGCAGGTGCCGGGATTGTCCTTGCATTTCGAACCACTGCTACAAGTGAAATTTCCCTGACAATCTATTGTTGCGCCAGCGGAATCTTTGCAGACCGTTCCGGCAGGCGCTGTGGGGATCGGCCCAGTGTAAGGACTTTGAACGTTGCATGCCCCTACGACATCTGTTCCTGTCATAGTGCCAGACCCACATTTAACCGTCACATTTGTTGTCGGAGTGCACCCGACTACCAGTATTACTGCAGAGGCCAGAAAGGCGCCGGTAAGTGTCATCGAACTACGTCTCATGGGTCCATGGATGGAATTCATCCCGTTCCTCCTTTGGCTATGAGTTCGGCTGCTGCTAGGGTTGATGAGGTAAGTCATACTTCGAATTCTTAGCTTCAGTTGAAAGTTCGGCCAACAACTGCTTGGCATCAAGCAGGTCTCCTTTTCTTAATTTCCCTGGGCCATCTTTCAGGACTCGTACATTGAAAGATGGTTGAGACCTGTCGCCTTCGCCCAGAAACTGTCGATCAAGGGCATTAGCGAGGATGACAAAACATTTACAGGGATTCGTCTCAAGCTCGGTGAGTACCGTTCTGCCAACGTTGGACCCCACCACATCCACCCTCACTGGTAGTAAAGACACGTGTGTATGTGGATCAATGGAAACTGCGGCTGCTGATCGGACCTTCTGTTGAACCAAGATTGGTACAAACGCACCGTCCGTTGAGATTAGAATAGACCATGGGGCCAAATGATGTGTGTTCTGAATAGCTCGCAACTGATCCAAGTGAAGAGAATAAATGGGGACAGGTTTGCCCACTGTCGCATTTGGCAGATCATCGACTGAGTCAAAACCCATTCCCTTCACATACGATTCAAGCTTATCCCTACTCTTGGTATCGCCCGAGTCCACGAATCCGGCATGCGTGCTGGAAAGTTGCGTTAATACACTGTGAACTTTTTCTGCAGTCTCTGCTTCAGACCCTTTGAATATGACTTCGTCGGCCATTGCCTCAGGAACCAGCCCTGCCAGGAGACTGCAACCGATGATTGCAATCCGCCATGTTCGCATGATGGCACTATTAGTCCGGTTGGATGAGGACGTAATCAAACGGGTGTTCATGAGCCTCTCCTTGCCACCTACCGTTGACGTACGCATCATAACTCCACAATTCAAATGGGGTCGGGTTGCGGTTCCCATTCTTATCCTCCACATACGAATGATCATGCACCCACAGACGGATCTGGTCACCAGCATCGTCATAGTCTCTAACGATGAGGCTATGTCCCCCTCCCCCCGGATAGTACACGATGAATATGAATGGACCATTGTCACAAAGCTGGCCACGGATTTTGTCATCAGGCATGGAGCCAAGGGTTGCCTTTTTCCACAGACGATAGTTATATCCGTATGCGCCAAGCGCCGGACCTGGTAGATAGTTCTGCTGGCAGCGTCCTCCATACTTGTCTTTACAGCAAGGGGAATCCCCTGCTTTTGCAGACGGAGTCCCTCCGTCAAGGACCGTGTCTACGATGTTGCATTGGTCTGTGTTACGTTTCGCTTTGCCGTCCGCATCATGGAATTTTATTATCGTTTCAGCACTTGCGGCCCAACACCAGACTCCCGTTTGCTGAGGGATTGCCTCGACCTCTCTGTCGTGCACTCGGCAGGATGGTTCTTTGCCATTGGCTACAGGAATGATGGAGCCGGAAGCAGGTTGTACCAGGAGTTGAGGCATGGTTTGATCTCCGGTACCTCTTGAGACGACCGGCCCTTCTTCTCGACTGGACTTCCTAGGTGTTTTGGGTCTGACTTTAATATCTTCAGGGTTAACATCTCTTCCGCTACTTTCCACAGGCGTCGGTGAAGCGGTCTGGAGTGGTGAAGTCGAACCGTCTCTGCATTCGACATCAATATCGGTCGTCACCATCTTCATTCCCTCGCATCCTGAAATCAGTAGAACACTCATGATAGCGGCTGCACCTCGCACACCGTTCATGCTCGCCTCCAGTTTCAGATCGCAAAGGATTAATGAGCATCCCACCGTTCTGTTAAGAGCCCTGTCTCTTGGGACACAGAAAAGGTGCCAAAAACTCTTCCGCTCTTTGCGTATGTGCTTGCACGGAGAGCGATCTGATCTTGGGGGGAAGAAAGGAACCGATGTGCCCTGCGAATTTGAAGTGCCATCCGTGGCATCTCCTTCTGT
>JACOEJ010000122.1 GCA_024998645.1 Nitrospira sp. | reverse complement strand
GCCGCCTCGATTTTATTGACTATCACCGTCCCCGGTTGGACGATGTCTTTATCGCTCACACGGGCCGTTCGTTACGAGACGCGGCTCCGGCGGAAGAAACAGCTTAGGGAGATACATGGCGCACTATTGGCAAGAGATCGAGGCCCTGACGTTGCGATGGGTCCGCCGACTGAGTCGGGAAAAATTCAGCATGCTCTTCACGCTGGTCCAGCCCATGCTGTTCTGGCTGATCTTTTTCGGCAATCTGTTTCAGCGTGCGGCGGATGTGCAGGTCACTCAGGCGCCCAATTACATCAGCTTCCTGGCGGCCGGTGTAGTCGTGATGACGGTGCTGAATAACGGGTTGGCCGGCGGCGTGGATCTGTTGTTCGACAAGGAGAACGGATTTCTTGAACGGTTGATGTCCGCGCCGATCCACCGGAGTTCGGTGATCCTCAGCCGGTTTATCTTCGTGATGACGATCACGTCCCTGCAAGTATTGGTGATCCTCGGTATCGCGTTTCTCTTCGGCGTGCATCCGGCGACGGGGTTGCTCGGTGTGGCCACGATCCTCTTGATCGGCATGCTGTTCGGCGTGGGGCTGACGGCCATCTCGATGGCGATGGCTTTTTCGGTGAAGAGCCACGGGGACTTTTTCTCGGTCCTCGGATTCCTGTCGCTGCCGATGATTTTCCTCAGCTCGGCGCTGGTGCCGCTGACGGCCATGCCGACCTGGATGAGTGTTCTGGCGCAATTCAATCCCATGACCTGGGCGATCGACGCCGTGCGGCCGCTGATTCTCACCAATTGGGGCGATGCCCTGCCGCATGTGGGGATGGCGGTCGTCGTGATGCTTATTTTTGATGCGCTCTGTTTGTACGGTGGAGCCAAGGCTTTCCGCCGGGCGATGGGCTAGCAGGATGCTGAAAAAGCCCGCCAGCGTCGTTCTCGCATCGTTCAGGCCCTCAACGTACCCCAGAGGGTACGCCTCCGGGCCTTCGCTCGCTGCGGCCTTGCTGGACAGTCTTTTTGAGCATCCTGCCGATTGAGGGTAGAGAAGGATCTGTAATGATGGTGATTCCAGAGAGTCAAATACGCGCTCTCATCCGGCTGTTGTCCGATGAGGATGCGCGCATTGTCGAAACTATCAGCGACAAGCTGATCGACATTGGTCCGTCGGCGGTGCCGCTGCTTCAGGAAGCCGAGATCGAGCAGCCGGAGATGGCGGATCGCATCGCGACGATTCTGGAAGAGATTCGTTGGGGTAAGCTCGAGGACGAAATGCGGGTCATGGCCGCAGGCCCTGACGAGACCATGAATCTGGAACAGGGGGCGTTTCTCATTGCCCGGTACACGTACCCTCTGCTCGATACGGCGGAGTACGGGCGGCTGCTCGATACGATGGCGCAGGAAGTCCGGGAACGGATCGGTCCGCGCGCATCCGGTGAAGAAACGGTCAATGCGCTGAACCGCTATGTGTTCACCGAACAGGGCTTCAAGGGCAATACCAAAAACTATTACGAAATCGAGAACAGCTATCTGAATCGCGTGATCGATCGGCGGGTGGGGATCCCCATCAGCTTGTCGGTGGTATATCTCCTCATCGGGCAGCGGCTGGGTCTGCCGCTGCATGGCATCGGGATGCCTGGCCATTTTCTGGTGAAGTACGAGTCGGATCGCTACAAGATTTTCATCGATTGTTTCAACGGCGGCGCGCTGTTGACGGAAAAGAATTGCGCCCGTTTCCTAACGGAAGCCGGGTATGGATTCGATGACAAGTATCTGCAGCACAGCCAGGTTCGTGGCATCCTCTCCCGCATGGTGAAGAATCTCCTGGCGATCTATTCGAAGATGGATGAGCCGGTGAAGACGGCGCGGTTCACCACGTTGATCGAAATTCTTGGCGGGGAGCCTCGTGAAGAGGGCTTGTAGTCCGGCTGGTTTCTCTCTCGTCTCACATTCGAATCGTCAGTAGATCTTTCCCCTTTATCACCGTCCCGCGAAAATTCTCCGCTGCCTGAGCTTTCACGTCGGCCCGATCCGCGGGCGGATAGAAATGCGACAGCACCAGTCGATCCACGCCGGCCTCCTCCGCCACCTGGCCGCATTCCCCCGCATGCATGTGCACCGGTCCCGGCTTCGTGGCCGGGAACGAGCAGTCCAGCACGGCCACGTCGGCGTCCCGGCAGAGGCGGACCAGGCTGTCACAGTATTGCGCATCGCCTGAGTAGACCAGCGTCTTTCCCTTGTACTCGACGCGATACCCCACACTATTCAGATCCGGAACATGAACGACCCGGCGGGGAGTAATGAGCGTCTCACCGATCCAAAAGGCTCGATCCGTCACTTCTTTCAGATGGACCCGGAACGGCGGATCGGAAAAGCTGGGGAACGTGGCTATAATGCTGCGGAACAGAGCTTTCGCCCCGCGCGGGCCGATCAGGGTGAGATCGGGGCGCCATCCGCCGCTATGTTTCGTGTAGATGACCGCGTCAAAGTAGAAGGTGATGAAATCGGAAAAGTGATCGGCGTGAAAATGCGAGAAGAGAATGTGGGTGATGCTGTGGCGATCGACGCCGGTTTTCAGCAGATTGGAGAGTGTTCTAGGACCGAAGTCCAACAGCATGGTCTGGTCGGTACGAACCAGATAGCCGGCGGCGGCTCTGGTCGGGTGAAGATTTGTGCCCGAGCCGAGAATGGTCAGCCGCATACCTAGGACGTTCCTCGCTTGAAACTGTCACGAAGGCGGAGCAGCAGCCGCCGCGCGTCGTCGACCTCTTTCGGACTCAATGCCCGTTCGAAAAACGGCTTCAGAAACGCGATATGGGCTGCGTAAGTGGTGTGGAACACACGGTTGCCCTTCTCGGTGAGTTGAATCCTGATTTGGCGGCGATCGCTGTCGACGGACTCACGGCGAATCAATCCCTTGGCCACCAGCCGGTCGAGTACGCCCGTGAGTGTCCCTTTGGTCACCAGAGTTCTGGCGGATAATTCAGAGCAGGTCATGCCATCCGTATCTCCCAACGTCGCAATGACGTCGAATTGGGATGGCGTCAGCTTCAATGAACGGATATGGCGGTTATCGGCGAGCCAGAAGGCCTGGTAGGCTTCCACCAGGGGTCTGACCAACTTGAGATACGGGTCGTCTTTCAGGTCGGGGAGTTCCATGGACGGAGCATATTCTGCCGCGGGCAAGGGGTCAAGGGCGCACGGTTTGCCATAATTGTTTGCGGGCCTGGCACGAGGGTCCTTCATTGACGGCGCGAGGGATGCGCCCGTATGATCCGCTCCCATGTTGCGACGCGCTGACCAGGGCCAGGCCAATCTGAGCGCCATTGTCATCCTTCTGGGGATCATCATTACCTCGGTCTGGGTGTGGAAACGTCTGCCACTGGAATCGCAGGAATACGTGATCGACCAGGCGATTCCGCTGGCCGCTACGGTGCTCGGCATCGCTGTGCTGGTGATGGTGGTCATCAAGAAGATCCGTCGGCGCGTGCAGCAAGCTCGGAAACGGGATCGCTTGCTTGCGGCCTTTCAGCGGGAAACCGTTCGCGACAAGAAACTCGAGCTGTCATTCGCCCTGGCGGAAGTGAACGGGTATCGGGTGAACGGGCTTGAATCGGTGGTGCCTGCGCTCAAAGAGTTATGGGTGAGCACGTTGCGCCGTGCGGTCGGGGAGAAACAACACCGTATTCGCGGGATGGCCGCCAGTCACTTGGGCGTGCTGCAGGACCGCTCGGTCGTCCCGCTGTTACTCGCCGCGCTCGAAGACGATCATGCCTATGTACGGTCCTGCGCGGCCTTGGGATTGGGCCGCCTGCGCGCCTCCGAGGCCCGGGCAAAACTTGAAGAAGTGATGAAGGAAGATTGGGATCAAACCACGCGCAGTCGCGCCAAGGAAGCGCTGGAACGACTCACGCTGCCATAATTGCCGGTGCGGCTGATTCGACGGTCCACTCGATCAGGGCGATCTCCGGCCGGCAGTTCCACCGCAGCGGGAGAAACGACCAGCCGAGTCCGCGATTGACATACAGCCGATGGCCGCGCTTCTCGTGGTGTCCGGCAATCCGGCCGTTGCAGCCGGGCGGCAGCCAGATAGTCGGAATCCCAGGAATTCTCCACTGACCTCCGTGGCTGTGTCCGCACAAAATCAGGTTGGCGTGATGATGCGGTTCCATTTGATCGAGAATGTTCGGGGCGTGCGCGAGCAGCAGCGTAAACCGATGTTGCGCCTGTGCGGGTAAGCATCGGAGATCGGCCCGGTGCAGCGACGGATCATCCACCCCGACAAGGGCCAGTTCGCCGCCGTTCGCGTGAATCGTCGCCGACTCATTGATGAGCAGCGTAATCTGATGCCGATCCGCCCAGTCGCGGAACTCTTCGACGGGGATACCGCTGTAGTGATCGTGATTGCCCAGCGTGACATAGACCGGGGCGATGGTGCGCAGTTGCGCGAGAAATTGAAACAGGTGAGGCAGGCCCTCCGGGACATTCAACAGGTCGCCGGTAATGAAAATCCAGTCCGGCTCCAATCCTCTGACCTCGTCGGCGATCAGATCATGGCGGGGCTGGTAACGGTCGAGATGGAGATCGCTCAGATGGACGGCCCGGTGGCCTGCCAGCACCCGATGGGGAAAGGTCAGGCGGGTGACGGCATGTTGCGACAAGCCGATTTCGCACTGTGGAAACAGGCTGAAGAAGCGATAGAAGGGTTCACTCAGGCAGGCGCCGACAAATGCCCGGGCGCGATCGGGCCACGAATGGACCACCCTCATTTGGTGACTCGATCAAGTTCGGCCCGGTCGGCCGGTGAGACTCGATAGCCTTTTTCATAGAGTTGGGCCATACCGGTCATCAAGTGTTCAAGATTTCGCATGCGATACCAGTCGTCGAAGCGCCCGGCGAGTGAGGCGGCCTGGGCGCCGGGGGAGCGACCGGGATCAAACGTGAGGGCCAATGCCGGGAAGATATCTTGTAGCTCCTCACGGCTGTAGCGGCCATCGTCATTGCGGTCGCCCACGAGGGCATATTCATAGAAAGTCAGGCTGACGGACAACGATGTTTGGGTGCGGTGAAAATCCTGACGGACCGAGTCCAGCCCGCGCGGGTATGCCCGCAGACATTCCTCCTTGCTGGGAGGCTGGAGGACCAGATCCAAGCGGATGGGTTGGGCGATCGGGGGCGCCGATGGCTGTTTCTCTTGATGATAGAACCAGTTGGTGCAGCCGCTGGCCTGTGCGAAGGCCGTCTTGTCCAGCTCGATCTGCCGTTGAATATGTTGCGTGAACTGGCGGAAGACGTCGGATTGTTTCCCCGGCC
>JACOEJ010000018.1:6368-48705 GCA_024998645.1 Nitrospira sp. | reverse complement strand
GCGGCTTTTCAATGTAGTCGTAGGCCCCCAGCTTGATCGCTTTGACCGCCGTCTCAATGGAGCCATGCCCAGACATCATCATGACCTGGGCCGTCGGCACGAACTCTTTCACCCGTTTCAGGGTCTCCAATCCGTCCAGCTCCGGCATCCAGATGTCCAGAATCATGAGGTCCGGCGGATCCGTCGTATAGATCTTCAAGGCCTCGGTGCCGCTGCCGGCCACGGCGACATCGTACCCCTCGTCCTCAAGGATGCTCCGCAATGACGTCAAAATAGCGGCTTCGTCGTCGACGATTAAAATCGATGCTGACATGCGTCCCCCGTGATACGTGAATCCCGTTCCAATTCAGCGCACATTCCTCGCGGTCCCTACACCGGCAAATCGAAGGTAAACACCGCCCCCTTCGGCTGATTATTCGAAGCCTGAATCTGACCGTCGTGATCGGTGATGATCCGGCGCACAATCGCCAGCCCCAGCCCCGTCCCGGTCTTCTTTCTCGTAAAGTATGGCACAAACAACTTCTCTTGATCTTCAGGCGTAATCCCGACGCCTTCGTCGGCGACGCTCACCATCGCGCGCTTGCGCTTGGTGTCGTATTTTGTACTGACCCACACCCGCCCCGTGTGATTCATCGCCTGGATGGCATTGTCGAATAAGTTCACACAGACCCGTTTCAACTGTTCACGATCGAAATTGAGCACCGGAAGATCTTCATCCAGCTCGACACAAAATTCGATGTCCTTGTGTGCCGCCCGATAGAGGGTGAGCACCTCCTGAATCACCTCGTTCAACGACTGCCGGGCCATCTGCGGCGCAGGCAACCGGGCAAACTTCGAAAACTCGTCCACCATATGCTTCAGGCTGCCCACCTCGGTCACGATCACATTAGTGGCCTCGTCGAAAATCTTGTCGAAGTCCGGTGACTTCTCGAAAAACTTCTTCCGCAAGCGCTGAGCGGAGAGTTGGATCGGCGTGAGCGGATTCTTGATCTCATGGGCCACACGACGGGCCACTTCCTGCCAGGCCGCGACTTTCTGCGCCTTGATCAGCTCCGTCAGATCGTCGAAAATCAGCACGTACCCCAAGTCTTTGTTCGCCTCATCCCGCATGCGCGACCCGCTCAGCCTGATCTTCACCGGTTTCCCTTGCACATCCACTTGTCCTTCCAACGACCAGTCGTCCCGGTCATCGGCTTGCATCCGATCGTAGACTGCCTGAAAGACATCCAGACCAAACTTCTTAAAGACCTCGTTCGCCGGACGATCCCGAATCCGGTCGGCGGAAAGCCCGAGAATCCGCTCTCCGGAAGGATTGAATGTCGTGACCATTCCATTCCGGTCGATCGACAGCAGTCCGGCGGCGATCGTTTCCACCACGGTTTCGATATAGGCCCGGCGACGATCCAGCTCGACGTTCGTTTGCCGCAGCGAGCGGTTGGCATCTTCCAACTTGAACTTGCTGCCTTGCAAGTCCCCGGTCATCCGGTTGAACGACTCGATCAATGTTCCGATTTCGTCGGTCGCTTTGGCATCGATCTTCACCGATAAATCACCTTGCGCCACCGCCACGGTCGCTTCGGCCAGGCGCTGAATCGGCACCGTAATACTGCGGGCGACATAAAACCCGAACCAGGTGGCGCTGAAGAGAATCATGACGGTCACGACTGCCACGAAGAGGTAGGCTCCGGCTTTGATCGGATTCTTCATGGCCTTGATCTGCTTATACTCTTCGTATTGCCGCCCGATCCCTTCCATCTTGGTCAACAACGATTCCGGCACATAGGCCTCGACGACCACGACTCCGGCTAATTCGCCCCGATTGTTTCCGGCCGCAACCGGCACACCGGCACGCACCAACCGGCCGGTCTGAGCCTCCTGCACGGAGGTGAATTCCTGCTTCCCGTTGATGACCTGCAAGACCAGCTGGCTGACCGGAAGATCCAACACGCCGGCAGGAATTTCAGCATCCAGCGCTTTGGTGAGCGTCTCCATTTTGGATGAAAACACTTCAATCCCCGCCACACCATATTCCATCCGCTTGCGGGCCATGGCTGCGATCAGCAGATCACGTTGTTCGGACGTCAGCATATCTTCGCGAAACAACTCTTGCCCGATCGCGCGCGCACTATTGACGGCCAGAGCGATGTGCCCGGCATGTTGCATGCGCGCCACCTCATACGAATCCTTCATGACACGATCGATCTGATCGCTGAACCAGACATCGACCGCTTTATTGACCAGCCCGCTCGCCACGATCGCCAGCAGAATCGTCGGGATCAGCGAAAATCCGATAAAGGCCGCGATCAACTTGGTGCGAAACCCAGATCCGACCAGCCGATGCCGTCGCTCAAAATAGGCTTTGATCAAGTTGCGTGAGAGCAGCAACGTCAGCACGACGAAGCCGATCAAATCGAGATTCAAGAGCAGCAGGACAAAGGCGTAACTGGTCGTCGGAAGAAACGAATCGGCTTCCCCCCCGCCGGGTACCGCCATCTGCGAATAGTAGAAGGTCAACGCCAGACTGGGAATGAGGAGGATCAGGACGAACCAGACCGGACGGAGCTGTGGCGCCTTGCGCTCAGGCTCGTTAGAACGAGGGACCTTGCCGGGGGCGGCAGAACCGAAAGCTCCCGCGCCGGACAGAGGACGATCCGCCCGGCCGGGCCCCGCAGAGGACAATGAACCTGATGGCTGTTCCAAATCCGGCATGGGGACGACTAAGCTCCTCGCCTCGTTGCACGAAGCACTGAGCCCACTATAACGGAATTGGCGGGCCGTCTCAAAAGTTCTGAACTGAGCGGATCCGCAGACAACCGGTGGGTGCTACCCAGTCGGGGCTATTTGCCGGACGAGAGGGAAACGTATTTCATGCGAAGCGCGTAGAGCATGTCCCGTAAGACCGTCTGCTCTTCCGAGGTGAGATTCCCTTTGGTTTTCTCTTCAAGCACGGAGAGCAAATCGATAATTTCTTTGGCTTGCGGAAGATTGACGGGAACGGCCTGTTGCTGAGGGTCGAGTTTTTCCCCCATGAGCATCAGCGACGAAGAGCCCAGGGAAATGACGAAGGAGGAGAAGGTGACAGGAAACGCCGGAGCCTGATGCGCCGCATCCGATTCCGAAGTCGCCGCCGGCTTGGGGGATTCGCTTGCGCCGGAAACCTTCGCAGCGGCCTCACTGCTTCCACCACGCCGATCCCGAACGACGAATCCTTCTTCTTGTTCCGCCATAGCCTCCTCGCCAACGACTCTGACTTCGTGCGCGGTACCCTACCATAGGCCCCTAGAGCTCGCAAGCGACGGACAACCGTTGAAGCCGGCGTTCCTATCGGTATAGAGTGAGCCCTCGACAGGGGAATGTATGTCTGATCGTTTTTCAAAATTGATCGATCTCATGGCCACTCTCCGGGCTCCCAATGGATGTCCGTGGGACCGCAAACAAACGCATGAATCGCTGAAGCCCTACCTTCTTGAGGAAGCCTATGAAGTCCTGGAGACCATCGACCACCGGGACAATGCAAAACTCAAGGAAGAACTCGGGGATGTCCTGCTCCAAGTCATCTTCCACAGCCAGATTGCCGCCGAGTCCGGCACCTTCACCATTGACGATGTCGTCGACCATTTAGCCGCGAAACTTGTGCGGCGGCATCCGCATGTCTTCGGTGATCCGGATGCGGCGACGAAGCCGGCCAACGGCGAACAGGTTCTGAACCAGTGGGAAGAGATCAAGCGAGCCGAACGGCAGGCCGCCGGTGGTGCCCAGTCAGCGTTGGACGGAGTTCCCAAAGCGCTCCCGGCCTTGCTCCGGGCCTATCAAGTCCAGGCCCGTGCGTCACGCGTGGGATTCGACTGGTCGCACGATGCCACCGGACTGGCCGATGTCTTCAAAAAGATTGCGGAGGAAATCGGTGAACTGCAAGCCGCCCTTGCAGCGGCGGCAGCCGCCCCCTCCGTTTCGAACCAGGACGAGGTCGCGGGGGAACTCGGCGATCTGCTCTTTTCACTCGTCAACCTCGCCCGGTTTCTCAAGGTCAATCCCGAAGATGCCCTGAGGCTCTCCACCAACCGCTTTGTCGACCGGTTTGTTCTGTTGGAATCCCAGGCGGCTGAACAACAACGCCCGCTGTCCGGTATGACGGCAAGTGAGTTGGACAGGCTCTGGGAAAATGCCAAGCGCCGGCTTCGTGAAGCAGCCGTGCAATCAGACTCAGCGATCACGACAAAGGATATCCCCTCATGAGCGACGAGCAGAATCCCTATCAAGAAGGCAAGCGTGCCGGAGCCCACCCTCTCGTGGTGGTGTTCGCCATCTTGTTGGGCCTCTGGTTGTTTGTCGCGCTGATTGTACCCAGTTCACGGAACAAACAAGCAGCCGGTACGGAGGGCCCCGCAGGGCCGGTTGTGGAAGACCCGGAAGCCGCGCCGGTCATTTACAAAGTCCAAACCAGCATCACAGAGATGAACGTAGTCGCGATTGTCGTGCCGCCGGAAGCGACTGACAGCCAAGTGGCCGGCCTCTTAAAACAGCTGAAGAGCGAACGGCTGGCCGGCACGCTGAGCGACCATATCCCCTCCACGACACCGGGACACAAGCTCGGTGATCATGCCGTCGCCGACATTTATGTGTTTTCGGATAAGCAATATGCCGGAGTGGAAGCGCTCAAGACCTTGGCACTTGGTGCCCATGCTCCCGGCACACTCCTGCCGCGGGCGATTCCTTTTGAAGTGACGATGGAGGAAGTGCGCGGCCACTACCGGATCGACCTGAACGATACCGGCGCACCGGACAAAGGATCGTTGGGCTATACCGACGAATCCGGCGTCCATTCCAAGCGCTATCGATCCATTTTCTAATGAAATCCACGAGATTTCACTGCTTCGAAACAGGCCCTGTCCACAGGCCAAGCACCCTTGTCAAGAGCCATTCAGTCGCTCGTTGCCCCTACAAGATCTAGTGGACGGCAACGCAGACACCCCAATGCCTAAATCTCGGGCAAGGAGCTCATCTGCAGATCTAACAAGCAGATCCTCGCTGCTGAATGGCGCTATCCACAAGGCTATCCCCAGAATCTGTGTGTGAACGCGCCCCGACTGGAAGCTCGTGAACAATTGCTTTTGAAGGAGGGACGATCCGCTACAAGCCGACCCGTTTTCTGACCTCTTCCCGCAATGTCGCCTTTTCCTGCTCAAACAATACTTCCAGCTTTTGAAACAAATGGACCAGCGGCCCTACGAATGGAGCCAGCATCACGTCGCGTCGCTCAAGCAGCATCCCCTCCGCCTCGGCAATTTGTACCTTCCAATCCGCGATCGTCCGCGAAAGAACTTTTCCGATCACCAGTTGCTGTCCGGGAGATCCGGCGACCGGCCCCAACAACCGCTCGCGCAACACATCGAGTTCATCGGAGATCGAGACTTTGACGCGAATCCCGACCGGCGTGGCCCAGGTCGCTCGCTGCACAGAATAATCATAAGAAAAGATGGGCTCGCGCGGCTCACGGAACGGCCCGCTTACGTCGAAAATAGTCAGCTTGTTGTTATCCATACACCTCGTCCCATTGAAACCGTGGTAACCATATGCACCCCGTACGGCGCCCTTACGCTCGGCCCTGGCCCGACGAAGCAGCATCACGAGACTTGAAGAGATAGCTTATCACTTTCTCCGCTGCGACCGCTCCATCGCGGATACAATCAGGGATACCTACGCCGCGATACCCTGCGCCCGTGAGCACTAACCCTCCGTACCGGCTCAATGCGGCATCAAGCTGCGTCAGCCGATCAAGATGCCCCAACGTGTATTGCGGCATGGCCTTCCACCAGCGATTCACTTCGACATAGGTTGGCTCAGCCTTGATTCCGCACAGCGCGGCTAAATCCGCCCGGATCTTGGCAACCAATTGGTCGTCGCTCAGCTGAAGAATGGCTTCCCGCCCCACACCGCCGACGTAGCAACGCACCAACACTTGATCCGCCGGCGCCCGATGGGGCCATTTCAGCGACGTCCAGGTCGCCGCAATCAGATCCCTGGCCTCCGCGCGCGGTACGATAAAGCCAAACCCCTCAACAGCACCTGCAACGGCGCGAGCCGGAAAAGACATCGCGACGGTCGCCGTTGACGCATAGGGAATCATCTCCAAAAGCCCGCCGGCAATCGGCGTCAAAGGACGAAGCAGTTCCGCGGATACATAGGCGGGTGTCGCCAGGACCAGAGCCTCCGTCGAGAGCGCCGATCCATCGTTGAGGATGAGATCGTACATCCAGCGACCTAACTGATGGGATCGCACGCGCAACGCCTCGACCTGGCAGCCCGTGCGCAACTCCACACCCTGCTGTGAAAGACGAGCCGTCAATGCCGTCACCAGATCACCCAGCCCGTTCCGCAAACTGACGAACATGGTGCGCTTGATTCCGCTCACGGGAACCGGCGGCTGCTTCCTCCTGGCGGCCATCATGCCTCGAATGATGCTGCCGTACTCCTGCTCCAGCTCGAAAAATCGAGGAAATGTGGCTTTCACACTCATCTGTTCTGCATCGCCGGCATAAATCCCGGCCATGAGCGGCTCCAGCACTCGCTCAAAAGCTTGCGATCCGAACCGTCGCCGGAAAAACGACGCGAGCGATTCATCCCCTTGTGCGGGACCACGCGGCACCACCACGTCTAACCCCATGCGCGCCAGTCCGGTCCAGCTCAGCAGGCCGCTCCGGAGAAACGGCCCCAACTGCTTCGGCACAAAGGTGATGAGCCCTTCGGGCAATTCATGCAACCGCCCGCGCGAGAGGACAAACGCCCGCTTGGCCGTTTCATTGGTATTGATCAGTTGATCGGTCAGACCCAGCTTCCGGCACAACTCCAGCCCGGCCTGCTTTTGAGACAGAAATGAGTCCGGCCCGGCTTCGGTGGTCAAGTCACCGATTCGATGCGTCACGATCTTGCCGCCCCAGGATGGCCCGGCCTCTAACACAATGCAGCGAACGGAATGCCCGGCTGCTGCCGCCTGCTCCTGGAGAGAAAACGCCGTGGCCAATCCCGAGATGCCGCCGCCGACGATGATTACTGTGCGAGGAGTGGTCACGGATTACTGTACCTGAGACGATTGGTGGGCATTGATCACCGACACTAAGGTCTCAATCAGTGCCGGAGCGGCATTGAGCATGGGCATTCGTTCCAACTGCATTCCCATGTTCACCGCCAGCTGCTTCAATTCAATGTCGATATCGAAGAGGGTTTCCACATGATCGCAAATGAAACCGATCGGAGCCACGAGCACGTGCCGACGGCCTTCGCGATGCAAGGCCTCCAACGCAGACTCCACGGTCGGTCCCAGCCAGGGTTCACTCGATCTCCCCTGACTCTGGTAGGCAAACCGCGTCGGCTGATTCCCTAAGCAGGCCGTGATGGCATCGACCGTGCCCTTCACTTCATCGGGATACGGATCTTTCATCGCGACAATGCGTTCCGGCAGGCTGTGCGCGGTAAACAGAATCGGAACTTGGTCACGGAGATCGGCGGGGAATTTCATCAGCCCCTGCCGAATATTCTCAACGATCGCCGCGATCAGTTGCGGGTGCCGGTTCCAGCTCCCCACATAACTGACCGCACAGGTGCTCTGAAGGGCGGACCGCGCGTCTTCCACTTTTTTCCGGTAGGCCCCCGTGCTCAACGACGACTGCTGGGGCGCCATGCAGAGGCCGATGATCTGCCCCGGTGCGTCGACGAGCAACTCGGCATAGGTTTCCTTGATGAATGGATGCCAATGCCGCAACCCGACGTAGACCCGATACCGCGCACCTCCGGACTCGTTCAACCGCCGCTCGAGCTGCTTCGCGACCTCTTGCGTAATACCGACCGCGGGCGACTTCCCGCCTGTGGCGCGATAGCGTTCACGAATTTCTTCGACGAGTTCAGGAGGAGTGGGACGCCCGCCACGGACATCCAGCAGGAAGGGTTCGACGTTGTCGAGGGAGTCCGGCCCCCCCATCGCCATGAGCAGAACAGCGACCGGACCTTGTGCATCCGCCATGAGATGACTCTGGATTAGCGTTGGCTGAGTTTGTGGATCATGTCGATCGTCGCCGCCACATGATCGACCGGAGTGGTCGGAAGAATGCCATGACCGAGATTGAAAATGTGGCCCGGCCGATTGCCGGCCCGCCGTAAGATATCTTCGACGCGCCGCTCAATTTCATGGAGCGGGGCAAACAGGACCAGGGGATCGAGATTCCCCTGCACCGCGCGATCATGTCCGACCATGGCCCAGGCTTCATCAAGATGGATGCGCCAATCAATGCCGATCACATCGCCGCCAGCCTCGCGCATCTGCCGAAGAATCGCGGTCGTACCGGTACCAAAGTGGATGAGGGGAACGCCCTCGTGCTTGAGCCCGTCGAAAATCAATTGGACATGAGGCTTCACATACTCGGCATAATCCCCCGCCGACAGACAGCCGACCCAGCTGTCGAACAGCTGCACCGCCTGCGCCCCGGCTTGGATCTGCCGTCGCAAATATCCGGTGATGACCCGTGCAAACTTATCCATGAGCTTATGCCAGCTCGCTGGATCGCTGTACATCATCTGCTTGGTGTGGAGATAGTTCCGCGACCCGCCGCCTTCAATCGCATAACTCGCGAGCGTAAACGGCGCACCGGCAAATCCGATGAGCGGCACACGCCCGTTCAACGCCCGACGCGCCTGCCTGATGGCTTCAGCGACATAATCGAGCTCACTGCCGTCCACCACTTTTAATCGTTCCACCGCAGCACGGTCACGGACCGGATTGTGAATCACCGGACCTTCCCCCTCGGCAAACTCCAGATTCAGCCCCATCGGCTCCAGCGGCAGGAGAATGTCGGCAAAAATGATGGCGGCATCGAGCGGGAAACGGTCTATCGGCTGCATCGTGACTTGCGCCGCCAGTTCAGGCGTCTTACACAAATCGAGCATGGAATGCTTGGCCCGCAGTGCGCGGTATTCAGACATGTATCGACCGGCCTGGCGCATAAACCAGACCGGCGTACAATCGACCGGCTCACGCCGGCAGGCTTTGAGGAAACGATCGTTCATGAGTCGCGCATTTTAGAGACGCAGGGGCAAGAGTGTCAAATCAACTAACGTCGAAGGATCGCCAGAGAAAAACAATAGACACCTTTCGTCATTCACGTAGAATAAAAGGCAGGCAGAGAACCTGGCTGTTTCATTTTTCAACAGTCCATGTATAATGATGATCTAATATCGAGCTGGCCCCCTGTTAGCGTGAACGAGACATCCAGCATCGGCGGCCTGCCTTTTCAGATTTCCCCAAGTGCCCTGATCATGTTGAGCATAACTGGGATTTCGCCGCATGCATCGTGTTAGCCATGCCGAAGTATCCCTGACCTGGAGGTAGCGAATGTCCGACGTGAGCACCTTACAACCGACCCGAGGCCAAGATCTGTGGCTGACCGTCCTTCGTTGGTTCGATTCCTGGGCGGGGCTGGAGTATATGAAATCGGATGGCGTGCCGAAGATGGACTGGGTCCGCTGTTTTCCGTTGATCGCCGTTCACCTGATGTGCCTCGGTATTATCTGGGTCGGATGGAGTTGGACGGCCGTGGCTGTCGCCGTGGCCTTTTACTTTCTCCGCATGTTCGCCATCACCGGCTGGTACCACCGCTATTTTTCGCACCGGACGTTTAAGACGTCTCGTGCCGTGCAGTTTGCCTTCGCCCTGCTGGGAGGATCCTGCGCCCAACGCGGCCCCCTCTGGTGGGCCGGCCACCACCGGCATCACCATATCGCATCGGATACGCCCGACGATGTTCACTCCCCGCGCCAGGGAGGGTTTCTCTGGTCGCACATGGGATGGTTTACCTCGCAGACGCACTTCGCGCCGCGCCTGAAAAATATCCAGGACTTCGCGAAATTTCCGGAACTTCGTTTTCTCGACCGGTTTGACATCCTTATGCCGACCGTCGCGGGGTTCGGCATGTTTGGACTCGGGAAATTGCTCGAAGCCTATGCGCCGGGACTCGGCACCAACGGCCCGCAGATGCTGATCTGGGGATTCTTCGTTTCGACCGTCGCGCTCATCCATGGCACCTGCACGATTAATTCGCTGTCTCACGTCTATGGTTCACAGCGATACGTGACGGGCGACGATAGCCGCAATAACTTCATCCTCGCGCTCATTACAATGGGCGAAGGCTGGCACAATAACCACCACTACTACCCCGCCTCAACCAGGCAGGGATTCTATTGGTGGGAAGTCGACATGACCTATTACTGCCTGAAGATAATGGAGAAGGTCGGGCTGGTGTGGGACATTCGCGATGTGCCGAACTACGTGCGGGAGGGGAAGAGCAAACAGGACACGCTCACCGCCTGATACAAAGACGCTTCTTCGTCGCTAGACCCAGTCAGACTCTTCTTGGCGTGGATTGACGACTGCCTGCCCCGCCAGCTCTGCTCGAATCCGCTGGCTCTGAGAGTCTAAGGCCGCTACGGCTTCCCCCGTCACAATCCATGCATCTTCCGGCTCCAGTTCAAAGCGGTAGTGATTCTTCCGCAGCGAGAACCACTCGATATAAGGATGCGGCACCAGATTGGGATGGGGATCGAAGGACATGAGATTCACATCGCCGATCTGGGGATTTTCCATGTCACCGATGACCTGCCCGGCCACATCATCATCTTCAAAGTGCCGGTTGCGGAACTGAATCAGCTGCCCAGCGATCTCACCCTTAAAATTTCCGCGCAAATAGACATCAACCGGTCCGATCGCGGCAAAGGAAATGCGGCCGACTACGGTCCCTTCGACCCGATTATCCAAAAATCCTTCCTGTACCCACCGGCCGTTCCCGAATTTCTGCGCCATGCTAAGGGCCTTTCATCATGCAGCCGGTGAAATCTGAAGTGGGCGATCGGCTTCCGCCGCACTCGCTCCCAACGAACCAATAATCACCGCGATCAAAATCAATCCGCTCCCGACCCACCCCAGCCAGTCGAGCGACTCCCCGAGAAAATACCACGCCAGCCAGGCCGCATAGGCCGGCTCAAGCGAAAAAATGAGCGCCACCTGTTGTGCGGGAAGCAACTGCTGCGCCCACATCTGTACCGCAAAGGCCAGGGTCGCCAAGACTCCGGTGACTGCGAGGCCGATCAATAAGACCGTCGTCGGCTCAAACGCGCTCAACGTCGGATGCTCCCAAGCCATGGCCACCAACATGAGTCCGGACATAGCCACCAATTGCCAGAGAAATAGCGATGTCGCATCCAGCTCGCGCGTATACCGCTCCAAGCAAACCATGTGAGCAGCAAAAGCAAGCGCACAGCCCAGGGTTAAGAGATCCCCGAGGTTAACGATCGTCGTCGGCTTGACCAAACACCATAACCCGACAGTCGCGATCCCTGCCGCCAGCCACGATCGCAGCCCAAAGCGCCTTAAAATTAACGGGACGAAGACGACGTAGAGCGTCGTGATAAAAGCAGAATTAGATGCCGTGGTATAGCCAAGCCCCACGGTTTGCAGCACATACCCAAGAAAGAGCCATCCGGTCGCAATTGCGCTGGCGCGGAGCACCGCCCGGTCGGTCGAGACCGGCCTGGCCGCCAGAACCAGGCAGAGCCCCACGAGGACTGCCCCGAGGAGAAATCTCAAGAACAGAAACGACAAGGGAGGAATCTGGTCGAGCGCCGCTTTCGTCGCAGGAAAGGTCGCTCCCCAAATGAGGGTTGTCAGGAGTAGCGCAAATCGCGGCATGGAGAATCAGGTGCTTTTTGTGAGGGAACGGAGCGAGAGCCGGAAAAGTTTCGTTACGGTCGACACAGCGCACAGCGTCGCTGCACGTTGGTCCCGGCCTGCTCCATGGCCCGAAGAGCCCGCTCTTTATCGGGGTAATCGAACCAACCGCCCTCCCAAAAGTCGCTGGAGAAGACGTTCGCGGGAACTTCCGAACAACGTTCTTTATGAAGTGTCACGCGATCGATGGAGCGGGCAATATGGACCCAATAAATCATGACGGCCAATCTACACTGGAAAGGGAGTGCCGGACGGAATCACCGAGGTTTTTGCTTCGATGACCCCGACCGACAATCGAATTACGGAACGAGAATCCACTCGTCTTTTTCGATGACGACCTTGACTCCGGTCTCCAACTTCTTCACATCGTCTTTGTCGAAGAGACGCATATACCGTTCAATGCGATCCTCGTCATCGATGCGCTCTTCCTGCATCATTCCGTTGTTCCCTTTGTACTTTCGAATCAACACCGACATCGACAGCCTCCTCTGATTCACTCTGGCAGTTCAACTACATGGTTGTGTACAATAAGGCAAAGTTTGTCGGCCGGTCAAGGGCACCGGTGGGGTATTTGCCGGGATTCATCCGTGTGCGGAAGAACCCACCGGAGCGGATCTGCCAAGAGAAAGGGAACTCGATCATGCCTGTATATGAGTATCGGTGTGGGCAATGCTCAAAAGCATTCGAGGCCACGCAGTCCGTCCATGCGCGACCGGAAGATACCGAATGTCCGTTCTGCCAGGCGCAGGACGCCACACGGCTCCTCTCCTCCTTTGCCTCAACCGTCAAAGGAGATCACAAACCGGGCTTCGCGGAAATGAAGGCAGGTTCGATGCTCAACGAGCGCATGGACCGATTCGCCAAACTTCCCCCCTTGAACGCGAAGCGTAATGTTCCCCAGCCAAATGCCTCGTCGACCTCCGATTCCGGATCAGGCCCGGGAGCAGACTCCTAGCACATGACCACAGGGTGGCACTCATATCGACTCAGTCACGTCTCGACCACAAGGGAGCTGGCATGATCGTCAGACTGCTGTTTGCCTGCTGGATAAGCGTCATAAGTTTCGTGGCTCTCTCCTCCCCCTCTCATGCAGAAGTGGCAGGAAGCCTGGTGATCGCCGGCAACGGACCGGAGAACACCACCATTGAAACACTGGCGCATGCCTTTGAGAAAGCGAACCCTCGCGCCTATATCGATCTCCTGTGGGAAGACAATTCCAAGCCGGTCGACATGGTGAAGTCGGGGCAGGCTCATATCGCGATCACCGGATCAGAAGATCCCGGCCTAGCCAGCAAACAGATTGGATGGGACGGGATCGGCATTCTCGTCCATCTCTCCAATTTCACAAAGGAAATCACCAAACAGCAGGTAGCTGAGCTCTTTTCCGGGAAATTCACCACCTGGGCAGACATCGGCGGACCTGACACACGAATCCTCCTGATCGACCGCCCGCGAAATCAGAATATCCGCGACGCGTTTGAGACACAGCTAGGCATTGTCGGGAAGATATCGGATACAGCCAAGGTCATCGGGCACGATGAAAAAGCAGTGAAAACAGTGGTCGGCACACTCCCGCCGCTCTCCGCCGTCACCTATATTTCACTCAGTACCGGCCTCTCAGTCGTCTCGACCGGAGTTGCCGTGCGTCTGCTCCCAGTTGATAAGATCGAGCCGGAAGCGCCGACCGTCAAAGATGGCCGCTACCCGCTACGTCGGCCGGTCTTGCTGCTCTCCAAGAAAGAAGCGAATCCTCTCGTTGATGCGTTCGCGCAGTTTGCTCTGTCCGCTGCCGGACAAGCCATCATTGCTGAAACATACGTGCCGATGCCGAGTCACTAGCAGGCTGCGGAAAACCCGGTTGATACCACAGATGCGCCAAGATCTTTCAGCATGGGGCCAAGTCCAGAACCACCGCAGGATGCTCAAAAAGGCTGTCCAGCAAGGCCGCCGCTGGCGGACCTTTTCAGCATCCTGCTAGATCTTCATCAAGGAGGTCCATATGCAGTCCCGTTCTTTATTCGCTCTTTTCGTTCTCTTCGGTTCGTTTCTTATGCTTTCGCTCTCGTCCTTCCAAGCCGCTGCGGAGGACAATAACGGAGCCTTCGTCGATGGCGCGGGGTTTACGTTGTATGGCACGGAGTCCATCAAGGGGTCGGGCTCCGATAAAGTCGAGCAAGATCCGATCTGCGATCGGAGCAAACGCCCGAAAATATTCAAGGTCCAGCCTGACGAAGCGAAGCCCGGCCAGAAAGTGACGATCACGGGCGAAAATTTCGGCAGTAAAGAATGCTTCCGCGGCGTAGCCTTCAGCGCAGCGGGGCCGACCAAGATTGACTACACCTTCGTCAACGAAACGACGATCGAAGCCATGGTACCCGACGTGAAAGCGGGTATGTCGTTCATCGACGTCGTCGCCGGCGGCGGCAATGCCCGATCCAAAGGATTCTTAGTCCAGGCCAAGTAACCGGTTCGCAACGATTTCTATTCGGGGAGAGGGAAGAAATCTCTCCCCGAATAGCCCTGACTCCGTCTCCCCTCCCACTCTCCGATCCCTCGACAGGACTTTTGACTCTATGCTAGGTTACGCGCTCCCTTGCGCCGGATTTGGCCGTGTGCGGGGTCTCCTGTGAGTCAGGCCAGCTGTCGTATGTTTAAGAAAATTCTAGTCGCAAATCGCGGCGAAATCGCCATGCGCATCATCCGCGCCTGCCGCGAGCTGAATATCGCCACAGCCGCCATCTATTCCGAGGCGGATTCGACCGGCATCTACGTCAAGAAGGCCGATGAAGCCTACCTCGTTGGCCCAGGCCCGGTGAAGGGCTTCCTCGATAAACAACAGATCGTCGACCTCGCCCTCAGAATCGGGGCCGATGCCATCCATCCCGGATATGGCTTTCTTGCTGAAAATGCGGAGTTTGCGGAGTTGTGCCAGGCTTCGGGTATTACCTTCATCGGCCCCTCCCCATCCGCCATCAACGCCATGGGCAGCAAGATCAAAGCCCGCGACCTTGCGAAAGAAATCGGGGTTCCGGTCGTCCCCGGTACCGAGGGCGGCGTCACGGATATCAAAGAGGCCCTGGCCTTTGCCAAAGAAGCCGGCTACCCGGTCATGATTAAAGCCAGCGCCGGCGGTGGAGGACGCGGCCTCCGCGTCGTCCGGACGGATGCCGAGCTCCGGGAAAATATGGAAGTGGCCTCCCGCGAGGCCCTCGCCGCCTTCGGAGACGGCGCCGTATTCATAGAAAAGTATGTCGAGCGCCCCCATCATATTGAGTTCCAAATCCTGGCGGACAAACACGGCAATATCATCCACCTGGGTGAACGGGACTGCTCGATTCAGCGCCGCCATCAGAAACTGATCGAAATCGCGCCGTCACTGATCTTGACCACGCGACTGCGTGCCGAAATGGGCGCGGCCGCCATCCAGATCGCCCGGGCCGTCTCCTACGACAATGCCGGCACTGTCGAGTTCCTGCTCGATCAGGACGGCCGATATTACTTCATGGAGATGAATCCGCGGATTCAGGTCGAGCATACGGTCACCGAACAGATTACCGCCATCGATATCGTGCGCAACCAGATTTCCATCGCAGCCGGCAAACCGCTGGACATCCAGCAATCGGACGTCACCTTGCAGGGCCATTCCATTCAATGCCGGATCAACGCCGAAGATCCACGCAATAACTTCCGGCCATGCACCGGCACCATCACCGCCTATCTGTCGCCGGGCGGCATCGGCGTCCGCATCGACGGGGCTGTATACAAGGACTACACCGTCTCACCCTACTATGACGCCTTGCTGGCAAAATTGACCGTGCGCGGACGGACATGGGAAGAAACCGTCAGCCGTATGCGCCGGTCGCTGGAAGAATATGTGCTGCGAGGCGTCAAGACGACGATCCCCTTTATGAAGGCGATCATGCAGGATCAAGACTTCAGAGCCGGACGATTCGACACCTCGTATCTTGATACGCACCCGGACCTCTACAACTACGACGACGTGGAACAGCCGGAAGACCTGGTCCTGGCCATCTCCGCGGCAATCGCCGCCTACGAAGGCCTCTAACCGGTTCGCCCAAGATAGCCGACAACACACGCACCACACCTATTTAAGAGTACGCAACGACGATGGCGGCACGAAGAACAGCAAAGTCAAAGAAAGCAGCGATCAAGAAACCCGCTCGTGGACCGGTCGTGCGCACCTCGCGGACGAAGACAGCCAAGCCGGCCGAGGTTCAACTCCAGCCCTCCCCCGGACACAAGGTTCTGATCACCGACGTTGCTCTGCGCGACGGGCATCAATCGCTCCTCGCCACGCGCATGCGTACCGAAGACATGCTCCCGATCGCACAGAAGCTGGACGCCGTCGGCTATTGGTCGCTCGAAGTGTGGGGCGGTGCGACGTTCGATACCTGCTTGCGCTTCCTGAAAGAAGACCCCTGGGAACGGCTGAGGGCCCTGCGGGCCGCCATGCCCAATACCCGTCTACAGATGTTGCTGCGCGGGCAGAACCTGGTCGGATACCGGCATTATGCCGACGACGTCCTGGAACGGTTCATCGAACGATCCGCAGCCAACGGCATCGATGTCTTCCGGATCTTCGACGCGCTCAACGACGTGCGCAACATGGACCGCGCCATTCGAGAGGTCAAAGCCTGCGGCAAGCATGTCGAAGCGGCCATCAGCTATACCGTCAGCCCGGTCCACAGCGTCGACCGGTTCGTGAGCATGGCCAAGCAATTGGAAGATCTCGGGACCGACACGCTCTGTGTGAAAGACATGGCCGGCTTGCTGGAGCCGATGGAAGCCTATCACCTCATCAAGCGTCTCAAGAACGCCGTGAAGGTGCCGATCCATCTGCACTCCCACTACACCTCCGGCATGTCCTCGATGTCGGCGCTGATGGCGATCCTCGGCGGGCTCGATATGCTCGACACCGCCATGTCGCCACTGGCCGGCGGAACGTCGCATCCGGCTACAGAGACGCTGGTCGCGTCGCTCAAGAATACACCCTACGACACCGGGCTGGACCTGGCGACCTTTCTGCCGATCACCGAACATTTTAGGACCGTGCGCCGCAAGTATCGCCAGTTCGAAAGCGATTTCACCGGGGTCGATGCCGAAATTCTGACGTCCCAAATTCCCGGCGGCATGTTGTCAAACCTGGCGGCTCAATTGACGGAACAAGATGCGCTGGATCGCATGAAGGAAGTGCTCGATGAAGTCCCGCGCGTCAGAAAAGACATGGGCTATCCGCCGTTGGTGACCCCCACGAGCCAGATCGTCGGCACCCAAGCGACCCTGAATGTGCTGACCGGCGAGCGCTACAAAGTCATCACGACGGAAACGAAGAACTACTTCCTCGGGCTCTATGGCCGCGCACCGGGCCAGGTCGATCACGACATTCTGGCTCGAGCCATCGGCGACGAAGAACCGATTAAGACCAGGCCTGCCGACCGGCTGGAACCGGAGCTGGAGGCCAGCAAGAAGGAGCTGCCGGCATCGGCCGAGTCTGTAGAAGATCAGCTCTCGTTCGTGCTCTTCCCCGCCATCGCGCGGGACTTTTTCGAGGCTCGCGAAAAGGGCGAGCTGACCCCGGATCCGCTGGAGGCCACGATGGCCAAAGGTCCCGCCGTTGCAGGCGAACTCCACCTGGCTCCGGTGGAGTTCAACATCACCGTCCACGGCGAATCCTACCATGTGAAACTCTCCGGATCGGGCCGCAAGGTCGACGGACGGAAGCCCTACTACATCCGCGTGAACGACAAGCTGGAAGAAGTGTCGCTGGAACCGATTCAGGAAGTGCT
Source organism: Nitrospira sp. (assembly GCA_024998645.1). Taxonomy (GTDB): domain Bacteria; phylum Nitrospirota; class Nitrospiria; order Nitrospirales; family Nitrospiraceae; genus Nitrospira_D. The sequence continues at coordinate 31,128 of JACOEJ010000018.1, read as the reverse complement.
CGCCGGCGTGCCGGAGGCTCCTGACACCGGCACGGGATCGAAACCCAAGCGGCCGCGCCCCTCTAAACCCGGCGATGTCGCGCCGCCGATGCCCGGACGCGTCGTGAAAATCCTGGTTGCGAAAGACGATCGCGTGAAAACCGGCGACCCGCTCTTGATCATCGAAGCGATGAAGATGGAAAGCCGGGTTCCCGCACCGATCGACGGCAAGGTCTCGGCCATCCTCGCGGCGGAAGGCGAGAACGTCAAGACCGACGAGACCGTCATCCAGTTGGAATAAATCAACCAGCGCCACCCACGTCCGGGGTCGTCTGTGCAGGCCTTCCTTCGAGTCATCATCGGTGGAATTTTCTGCATGCTCGCTGCATCCTGCACCACACCCGATACATTGCCGCTCTGGTTCGACGCCGTCGAACACCTCCCCGTCAACAGCGTCACCGTGAATGGCCAGCGCATCGCCTACCTCGACAGGGGAGCCGGCCCGACGGTGGTCTTGATCCACGGATTCGGCGGATCGATGTGGCAGTGGGAACATCAACAGGCCGCGCTCGCACAACACTTCCGGGTCATTACGCCGGATCTTCCAGGATCAGGCCTCTCCGACAAACCGGACATCGCCTACACACCGGAAGAGATGCTGCACTTTCTGGTTGGATTCCTGGATGCCCTTCGAATTCCTCAGGCCTCACTGGCGGGCAATTCCATGGGAGCAGGACTCGCCATCGGCATGGCGCTGGATCACCCGGACCGGGTGTCGAAACTTGTGCTGATCAGCGGGCTCCCGCCACAAGTCATGGAACACTTGTCCAATCCCTCGATCAAGCGCGCCCTCACCACCAGCACACCGTCCTGGCTCGTCTCGTTCGGAAACTGGCTGTTCGGAAGACTCATGATCGACAAAATCCTCAAAGAGATCGTCTATGACCACACGCTGCTCACGCCCGCAGTTCTTGAGCGATCGAACAGAAATCGCCAACGGCCTGGCCTGATCAAGCCGCTTATGACAGTGGGGGACAATCTGCCGGCATGGGAAAATCACTATGCCCCGCGCATCAACACAATTGTCCATCCCACCCTGATTCTCTGGGGTGAGGAGGACCGGGTATTCCCCCTCAAGGCGGGCAAGCTGCTGCACGACCTCATTCCAAAGTCGACGTTTGCCACCATCCCACGGGCCGGTCATATTCCTCAGTGGGAGCAGCCGGAACTCGTAAACGCGCAACTTCAGTCATTTCTCCAGCCTTGAGCGGCCGGCAGCGGCAGGATATACTTTCAAGACGATCTCCCCCACACCACTGCGGAGTGCATGATGACAAAACGCGGCCTTCAGGTTCTCATGGTCAGCTTGCTCCTCACCAACGGACTCACCGGCTGCGGAAGCTCCGGTCGGCTCCTGGACTCAGGGTTCCTCTACAAGAATCTGCCCGTAGCCGACGGCAGTATCGTCGCCGGCGAGGGCCACTCTGTCCTCTTCAAAGGCAGCCCCCTAATGCTATCCGGCACCGGCGTTAAAGTCGGGGATCATCTGCGCGAGGTGAAACTGACCGATCAGGATCTCGCCTTGGTCAACATCGCCCACACCGCCGGATCGGGGAAAGTCCGGATCATCAGTGTCGTCCCCTCGATCGACACCAAGGTCTGCGAGCAGCAAACTCATCAGCTCAGCGAAAAGAATCACGGCCTGGATAAGATGGTCGAGCTCATCACCGTGAGCATCGACACCCCGTTCGCCCAGAAGCGTTTTGCGGAGGAGGCCAAGATTCGCAACGTCACGTTTCTCTCTGATTATCGCGGCGCCGATTTCGGGAAGACCCATGGCCTCTTTCTGCGCGATCCGCATTTCCTGGCCAGAGCCGTCATGGTCGTTGATGCACAGAATGTGATCCGCTATCTCCAAATCACACCGGAACTCGCCCAACTCCCCGATCTCGACGAAGCCTTCAAGTTCGCCCGCTCTCTGGTGACCACCAGCTAAGATGGCCAACTACGACCTCCTGGTGATCGGCACCGGCCCCGCCGGGCAAAAAGCCGCCGTGCAGGCGGCCAAGCTCGGCAAGAAGGTCGGCATCATCGAGCGCAAAGCCGTCGTCGGCGGCGTCTGCATCAACACCGGCACGATCCCCAGCAAATCGCTCCGCGAGGCCGTTCTCTATCTGTCCGGATTTCGGCAACGCCATCTCTACGGGGCGGGGTATCGCGTCAAAGACACGATCACCATCGAAGACCTCATCTTCCGGGCCACGCACGTCATTACGAACGAAATCCGAATCGTCCAGGATCAGATGCGGCGCAACTCCGTCGACATGATCTACGGCACCGCCAGCTTCGTGGACCAACACCGGCTGCTGGTGCAACAGGCCTCCGGGACCGTCGAACATACCGCCCACTTCATCGTCATCGCCGTCGGGACCGAGCCGGCCAGGCCGCCCGAGATCCCTTTCGACGATCAATCCATCATCGACACCGATGGGCTCCTCGGCCTGAAGTGCATTCCGCAGTCCATCGTGATCGTCGGGGGTGGCGTGATCGGGACGGAATACGCGTCCATCCTTGCGACAATGGGTGTGCCGGTCATTCTGATCGATAAACGACCACGCCTGTTGGAATTCGTGGACACCGAAATCATCGACGCCCTCCAGCGACAAATGAAAGAGATCGGCGTGACCCTGTACCACGAGGAAGAAGTCGTCAGCATTCAGAAAGAACCGAGCGGACAGATTACCGTGACCCTGCAAAACGCCAAGCCCATTGCCACAAGCACGTTGATGTATGCGATCGGACGAATCGGAGCGAGCCGGGGGTTGAATCTTGAACAGGTCGGGCTCACCCCCGACAGCCGGGGCCGGCTGACCGTCAATGAACATTTTCAAACCGCAGTCCCGCACATCTACGCGGCCGGCGACGTCATCGGTTTTCCTGCGCTCGCATCCACCTCGATGCAGCAGGGACGTCATGCCGCCTGCCATGCATTCGGTCAGCCGGATCGCACCGATACCGCCCTGCTGCCCTACGGCATCTATTCGATCCCGGAAATTTCCATGGTGGGTCGCATCGAGCAGGATCTCGCCAAAGCCGATATCCCATTTGGAGTAGGCATCGCGCGATATCGGGAGATTGCTCGCGGTCAAATTATCGGCGATGAGACCGGCATGCTGAAACTGCTCTTCCATCGGCAAACCAGGGAACTCCTCGGGGTCCACATCATCGGGGAAGGCGCGACCGAATTGATCCACGTGGGGCAAGCGGTCATGGCCTACCGTGGAAAGATCGACTACTTCATCGACACCGTCTTCAACTACCCGACCCTGGCCGAATGTTATAAAGTCGCCGCCTTAGACGGCATCAACCGGTTGCCGCGTCCCTGGCCGCCGGCCCCATAATTGTTCAGCACCTTGAATCAGGAGCCCCTATGTCGTTCTCAAATCATCTTCGCTCCCTGACCGCCCCCATCTGGAACAGCCAGCTGACTCATCCCTTCGTCGTCGCCCTGGGCAACGGGACACTGCCGGAACGGAAATTCAAATATTACATTCTGCAGGATGCCAGATTTCTCGGCGACCTCTCACGGGTGTTCGCCGCAGGGGCGGTGAAGGCTCCGGATTCGGAAAGCGCGCTCCGCTTTGCCAAGCTGGCCGAAGACACCATTGTCGTCGAGCGCAGCCTCCACGAAAGCTACGGCACCCAGTGGAAGATGAGCGCCAGGCAAATGACCTCTGTGCCCATGGCCCCGACCAACTATGCCTATACCCGCCACATGCTGAACGTGGCCCAGAGCGGATCAGCCGCGGAGATTACCGTCGTCGCCCTTCCCTGCGCCTGGATTTACTGCGTCGTCGGCCAACATCTCTTGAAACACGGCCCGCCTAAAAAGAATCACCCCTATCGAAACTGGCTCATGCTCTATGCCTCGCCGGAATTCGCCGAAGTCCAGCGCTGGATGAGAAAGAAAGTCGATCAGTGGGCCAAGACCGCAGGGATTGAAGAAAAACGCCGGATGGAAGAAGCCTTCACCATCAGCTCCCGTTACGAATGGATGTTCTGGGAGATGGCCTGGAACGAAGAACAGTGGCCGGTATAGAACCGGCCACAGGCTTTCGTGATCAGCAACTGTGCTCTGGACACCCAATCGAACCTGAGTATAATGGCCCCACTCGTATGATCAGACAGCTTCTCGCCACATCAGGTCTCCTCTGCAGTATGCTGTTTTCCGGCCACGTTTTCGCGGCCGGAAACTATGAAGAGAGCCTCAAGACTTTGGCTGAAGGGGTCATTGCCGAGTCTTTGAAAGCCAAGAAAGAACGCCTGGCCATTATCGACTTCACGGATGCCAAGGGCGTCGTCACGCCGATCGGACAGTTCTTGGCGGAGGAACTCGGCACACAACTATTGGTCGCAGGCGAGTTGAAAGTCGTGGAACGCAAGCTCGTCAGCTCCACACTCACAAAGCGACACATCACCCAGATCGATGCGGCTTCCCCCAAGGCCCTGAAGGGAGCGGCGAAGGCCATCCGCACTGACGTCTTTGTCATGGGGTCCTATCTCGACGCCCCAGAGGGAATCCTGGTCACCGTGAAACTCATCAACCCGTCGAATGCCCAGGCAATCGGAGCGGCTCGGGGCATGATCCCGAAAGTCGGACCGCTGGGCGAACTGGTCAAAGAATTCAATAAGCCCCCGGCTGTCAAAGTAGAACCTCCGAAAGGGCCGACTACCCCAGAAGGATTGGGCTTCCATCGAAACGATTTTTATGAACTGGTCGTGCGAACACTGAAACGACAGGACAATCAGATCCGGATGGATCTGACAATTGAAAACCGGTCTCCACGCGATGTAAAACTGCTCTGCCTCCTGCAAAATACCGTCTTGAAGGACGACCAGGGTGGGCAGTGGGCACAAAGCGTCGAAGGCAATCGCGACGGGCTCTGTACCAGAGGGGTGGAACTCTCGCCGCGGGAAAAGGATCGAACGGTGCTGACGTTTACCGCGCCGGCCGACGCCGCAGCCGTTTCGCAATTCACCTTCTCCTTTCATGAAAAATCGCCGCGCCGTGATGCCACCTTTGCGATCGAAAACCTGACAATTGAGACATCGCCTGCACTCCCATCCCCAGCAACTCCCTAACCAATCGGAACCATCATGGCTGCACATACCTTAAAGCAAGTTCTCACGATCGCCGGCTCCGACTCGGGCGGAGGCGCCGGGATTCAGGCGGACCTCAAATCCATGTCGGCCAACGGCGTCTTCGCGATGTCGGTAATTACCGCCGTCACAGCACAAAACACGGAAGACGTGACCGATGTGTTCGAGCTGCCGACCTCCATCATTGCCTCACAGCTCGACGCCGTCTTCGACGACTTCGAGGTCTCAGCCGTCAAAACCGGCATGCTCTCCTCCACAGCGATCGTCGAGCTCGTGGCGAAGATGCTCGCCATACAAAAAGTGACGAATCTGGTCGTTGACCCGGTGATGGTCTCCAAATCCGGCCGCGCGCTCCTTAAGCCGGATGCAATCGACGCCCTCAAGAAGCTGCTCTTTCCGCTCGCGCTCGTCGTGACCCCCAACATCCATGAGGCACAACAGTTGTCCGGCATCGCCATCAGCAACCTGGCTGATGCGCGCCGTGCGGCAAAGATCATTCACGGCTTCGGCTCCCAATACGTACTGATCAAGGGCGGCCATCTGCTTACTGAGCGCGCCACCGATCTCCTCTATGACGGTCGGTTCTTTAATATCTATAAAGGTGAGTTCATCGACACGCCCCATACACACGGTACAGGCTGCACCTTCGCCTCGGCGCTCGCAGCCCAACTGGCGCGCGGCAAAGCGATGACGGACGCAGTGCAAGCTGCAAAGACCTATCTCACTGAGACGATCCGTCATAGTCTTGCCATTGGACACGGCACCGGCCCGACCAATCACTTCTATTTTCTCGAAACCTAGGGAACGACGATGTCACGACTGCCTGGACGGCCGCTCACTTTCCTTCTGACCGGATTCTCGTGGCTGGTGCTGGCGTCGCTCGTCGGGCTCGCCATCCTGGTCGGCCTGGTTCGAGGAACGCCGCTCCCTCATTGGATACGCCATGCCCATGTGCATGCGGCCCTCGTGGGGGGAGTGGCGCAAATGATTCTGGGCGCGTTGCTGATCTTCATCTCTCCGCTCCTCCTGACCGGCCGAACACAACGCGAGTCGCACCCGCTCCTGTTTGTCACAATCAACGGTAGCGCGCTGGGAATGGTTGTGGGATTCGGACTTCACAACTACACGGTGATCGGCATCAGCGGGTTCTTCGTCATCGCGTCATTTCTCTGGATTGCACGCGATACCTGGCTGCAAGCCAGGCAGAGCCTCAATACCCCTCCGCTGAACCTCTGGTATTACGCACTGGCGGTGCTGGCGCTCTTCGGCGGATTGGCCTGCGGGGAAATCATGGCCTTCGCATGGGCACAACAATCGTTCGGCTATATTCGGCTCGCCCACATCCACCTCAACATTCTTGGATTTATCACCCTGGCGATCGTCGGCACGATGCATAATCTGCTGCCGACGGTCTTGAACGCGCCGCTTTCCAGTCCCCGGCTCGCCCGGATCGTCATGTGGCTGTTCCCGCTGGGGTTGGCGGTGCTGATCACGGGATTCATGAATTCCTCGGTGATGATCGAGATGGCCGGAGGAGGCGTACTGGTCCTCAGTGCGCTACTCTATGCCTCCAATCTCTTCACCACCTGGTTACGGTCGAACCATCAAGGAAGTGCCGCATCGGATCACCTCCTGGTCGCCACGTTTTTCCTGGTGCTCACGCTGGTGCTCGGCGTGCTCGTGGCAACCAACAACATCGCAGCCACTCCCATCATGCCCTTTGGATCGCTGCACTTAGTGGCGTACACGCACATGGCGCTGATCGGATTTATTCTGCAAACGATCGTGGGAGCTCTCTCCCACCTCGTTCCGGTGACGCTGGCCGTGCGCCGTGTGCCGAGCCCGAAGAAACGAGGCCCATATCTCGAATACCTGACCAACGTCATCAATCGGTGGAGAACCATACAAGTGGCGAGCCTCAGCATGGGCACGATGGGATTGGCCCTGCTCGCATCGCTCACCTGGAATGTGCCCCTTTCATCGCCCTACATCCAAGGCACCATGTGGGCTTCGTGTGGACTGTTGCTGACCGGACTGACCGTCTTCTCCGTCAAACTGGTCACCGCTCTCTGGACCGAGCCGGAACAAACTCTAGGCTCCTAAACCTAATGGCCTATCACTGAATCGAATACCCGACTCTGCGAGAATCGTCCGTCATGGAACAGGATCTTTCGTTTTCCGACCCTCAGGGCCATCGTGTAGCCGCAACCCTGTCCACTCCCGCCAGTGAGACAGATCGAATCGCCATCCTGTGCCATGGCTTTCTCTCCGGAAAGCGCAGCACCACCAATAAAGCGCTGACTCGCCTCCTCAACGCTCAGGGAATAGCTACCTTCGCCTTTGATTTTTTCGGGCAGGGAGACAGCGAAGGACCCTTTGAGGCACTCACCACAACGACCGCTGTGGCGCAAGCACATGCAGCCCTGGATCTCGTCCGGCAAAAAGGCTTCAGACGGCTGGGGCTGATGGGGTCCAGCTTTGGAGGACTGGTCGCCACTTTAACGGCGGCGCAGCGTCACGATCTGGCGTGCCTGGCCTTAAAATGTCCCGTCGTCGATTTTGCCGAGGAACTGAGACTGACGCTTGGAGACGCTGAGATGGCGGCCTGGCAATCAACCGACACCATCCCCAATATCATGGGTGGGGCTGAACGTATCAGGCTCCGCTACGCATTTTATGAAGACTGTCTTCGCCGGATTGCCTACGAGCCTGCAAAGACGATCACTGCGCCGACCCTGATAGTCCAAGGAGATCAGGACGAATGCGTCCCTTTACACCAGAGTCAACAGCTGGCCGCCGCACTGACCTGCCCCAACCGCATGGAGCTCCTTCCAGGCGCCGACCACCAGTTCACAAAGAGTGCGGATTTTAACCGGATGACGACTCTTATTGCGGATTGGCTCTCGGCACACTGACATGATTCTAGAAGATGAGCGACATGAAACAGTTTTGCGGCTCTATCCGATTTTTAAGGAAGAGGTCTATCGGCGGCGCGACCAGATGATGCGCTGGACTGCAATTGGAGCAGGATCGCTTGTCGCCATACTGAGCATCGTTCTCCTGGTACCCGCAGCACACTCGCTCTCAGCAACATCTCGCCTGCTCCTGGCTTGTGCGACGCTCTTGTTGGCTATCACCTATATGGGGATCATCTGGCAGCAGCACAACCGCCATCAACAGGCCAAACAGCAACTCATCAAGATTGAGCAGGTCCTGGGCCTATTCGGAGAAGTCCATGACGGTCACGCTCTCTACCCTGATGACTGGCAGAATGAATGGACTCGCGATAGAAGCCTGCTGCAATACATGGCAGTTCTCACTCTTCTTACCGGTATCGTCCTCGTCGCCATCCTGCTGCCGAGCCTGTAATCAATCCCGGCTTCATGGTTACGACCAAACAAATTGCCACGTAGGTAGCTTCGTACCGCCGTACCATTTCGTTCAGGCGGAGCCAGTCTTGCCTTCCACGGCTTACGTATTCATTGACAATTGTTAAATATTTTCACATTTAATCAACAACTTATATTAATAAGTTTCACGAAAATAATAAACTAGACGTGGCATACGTATTGCTTACATTAAGGACTCTTGTTACGTGAAGCAGAACCCGAAGCACAATTAGGCAGATGTGACTACCCAAAACCCCTCACACATAAACAGACCAACTGTCATCCTCTCCACCTGCGCCTGGCTCCTGACGACGACGGTCATAGCCCCCGTTCTCGCTGGAGAAACAGCTGTTCCGAAACAGCATAGCCTTATTCACCGTCCTGACGCTCCGGCAGCGCCGATCGTCCCGCATCCAGAATCCGCGGTCATGCCATCCCGGCCTGTTGCAGCCACTGCGCCGGCGGTGACCACACCCTCTTCGCAGACACTCCACCACAAATTGACCAAAAAACCGGCCTCGGCAATTATCAGCGCTCCCCTCGCGTCTGAACCAAGCCCTTCATCCAGGACAAGCGCCAGACTGTCTTCAGCGGGAAACATCCCAATCACGGCACCTCAAACCGGGTCAGAAAATCCATCAAAGAGCACTCCGGCTCCGGTCGGTGACCGTACGATTGCTCCGATAGTTCCGATTGCCACGAGGCCGCTTTCGATGTCATCCCTGAGCAACATCGCAGCTCCCACAGCATCTCGTAATATCCCCGTGGCGGCTTCATTGACTGCCGCCGCGCAATCAGGTCCCCCCATAGCCAGTCTAGCGCCTTCCATGTCCCGGCTTGTCCAGATGAGCCCGGGGTTAGCAGGCGTACTACAACCATCCGCGCCTGTGGTCACGCCCTCGTCAACGACTCCGCCGCCCGCCACCCCACCTTCAACCCCACCCCCGGCCAACTCCACAGGAAGCGTCACCCTATCCTGGTCTGCAAACAGTGAAGGCGACTTGGCTGGGTACAAGATCTATTTTGGAACCTCATCAGGAAATTACACCGCTTCGGGATCGCCCACGGTGATTGGGAAAGTGACCAGCTACACCGTAACCGGCCTCCAGCGAAACACCACCTACTTCTTCGCGCTCTCCGCCTACGACAATGCCGGCAATGAAAGCACTCTCTCCGCCGAAGCCAGCAAAAGCGTCCTCTAGCGGCTCCTGAAACCGTTTCCCCTCTCACCTCGGTAAAATCCTCAACGTAGCCCCAAGGCTATGCCTCCGGTGTTACCCTCGACTGCGGCCTAGCCGGATAACCGTTTTGACCAGCCGCTTTATTCAGGATGCTCAAATAGACGATCTAACAAAGCCGCAGGGAGTCTAGCGACTGAGGCGTTAGGCCTCTCACCCACCCACCCCGAGCTGCCGAGACAGCTCCTTCACCGGTGGGGTCCGTCGCCGAGAGGCCGACAACTAAAAACGGCTGCTCAAAACGGTCATCCAGCGAGGCCGCAGGAGAGAAATAACCGGAAGCGTACCCTCTGGGGTACGTTGAGGATTATTTCAATCCGAGAACGAAGCTGGGGATCGTTTTCAGCAGCCGTCACGATTTTGCGCAGCGGAAGCCTACGTAACTATTGCGCGTCTCAGGGGGAAGTTTGAATCGCCCGTAGGTGAGCAGATACTTGGGTAGATCCGACCAGGACCCGCCACGCAGCACTTTGAACTGGCCGTTCTCCGGACCCGATGGATTGGTCTCCGGACTACGCTCGTAATAATTCGCACTGTACCAGTCAGATACCCATTCCCCCACATTCCCCGCCATCTGATACAAACCGAAGGGACTTTTGCCGGACTCATACGACTGCACCGGCATGAGCACCTGACTATAGCTGAACCGTGCCCCCAGCGCGAAGTTCGCGACCTCTTTCGTCGGGACCAGATTGCCCCAGGGATACAGCCGCCCATCGACGCCGCGTGCCGCCTTCTCCCATTCGGCTTCCGTCGGCAACCGTTTCCCTTTCCAGCGGCAGTAGGCATCGGCATCATGCCAATCCACGCCGATCACAGGTCGATCACTGTGTTGGACCATACTCGCTGTCTCCCACAACCAAGGAGCCACACGCCCGGTCGCCGAGAGAAACGCGCCATACTGCGCAGTGGTCACCTCATACACGTCCATCATGAACGCATCAAGCGCCACACGATGCAGAGGTCGTTCATCTTCCAATGCCTGCGTTCCGGCTGCCCCCATCTCGAATGGACCTTCAGGAATCAACACCATCGGCGTTTCCGCGGGAAGCGGCTGCTCCAGGGCCTGTGATCGTCTGAGCCGGTCCAACTGCGCCTCACTTAAAGAAACGATGCCTGCCAGCATCAGAAGGATGCTCAAAAAGGCCATCCAACGCGGCCGCAGGCGAGAGAAAACCGGAGGCGTAGCCTCTGGGCTACGTTGAGGATTTTGTCGAGACGAGAACAAAGTTGGTGGCCTTTTTCAGCATTCTTCTCAGTGGATGATGCCGCCAACGACCCAATGCCGGTCATCCGGCACATCAATGAGCAACCGCGTGAGATTCATCTGCGCGAGTTGGGCACCGATTTCATCTTCGGTAAATGCCGCGAGCAACGAGTTGTAGAAATCGCGGCGCAGAATATCGGGGGCTCCCTTCGCATACTGATCCACAATGGCCTGGGCCGCCTCGGGCGACTCCGGCCGCAACAGATCCATGACCAGCACCGGCGAGCCGGGCTTCACAAAGAGCCTCAGCTTGTGCCAGAACTGCAACGGATTGGGCAGGTGATGGAGCAGGCTATTGGAGACGGCCGCATCAGCCTGGTTGGCTCCGGCAAGATCCTGGAAGCGTTCGCACCGGACGGTCACCCGATCAGATACCCCGGCCTGGCGAATGGCCTGCTCGGCCAACTCAATCATCGGTCGCGACGCATCAATCCCTGTGACTCGACAATCCGGCAAAGCACGAACCAGCCGAACGGGAATGTCGCCAGGTCCACAGCCAAAATCAAACACATGCCCCTGGGAAAACTCCGGGAAGTACTCCCGGAACAACTCGACGAAGCGCTGATTCTCTGAAGAGAAATCCGCTTCGGCATAGGCCTTGGCCTGCAAAGGATCATCCATCAATTCCGGTTCAAGAACACGTGACGTCATACGCTCACTCCTTGGATCGGCCGGCCTTCGTCTGAACGGTCACCTGATCGCCTGGTCGAACAACTCCATCCTTCAACACTTTGGCATACACCCGGCTCCAGCCTGGATGCTTTTTCTGCGAAATGCGCTGATAGTCTCCATCATGGAACCATCGGCCATTGTGGCTACAGGGGGATGTATAGCTCATCACTTCCAATTCGACATCAGGCCCGACGGTGAGCCGCAGGCCCGGTTGCATAAGTCCCCAGTCCAGCCCCGCGAGCGTCAGATTCTCTCCGGAGAAGCCCGGCTCGATGGAATGGCCCTCTTGCTGTAATTGCTCGATCACATCCAACGAATACAAACAGACCGCACGATCAGGGCCGCCGTGAACTTTCAAGTTGCGCTGACGATCTCCTTCAACACCCTGCAGAGTCACACGCGCCTCACTCACCGGCTTCTTCGGTACCCCGCCGTCCGAAACGCTGACCTGATGAATATGTGGATAGAACGGCCGTCTGCTGGTCATGATCTACGCATTGCCTTCACACGACTCCGATCGACGCAGTTCGATCGCCACCCAGCCCTCCTGCTCTCGCCGATTCACTGGGTACAACCCCAAGCCGGCATATCGTGCCATGACCTCTTCCACCTGCTCAACCAGCAGACCTGAAAAAAAGAGCCTGGACCCAGCCGCGCCGTAGGCGGCCAACTCATCGGCCAGCAGCAAGAGCGTTTGCCGATCGATATTTGCGACCACCAGATCCGGCAGCTTACCCATAGTCACATCGGACAGCGTCCCGCAAACGAGTTCCAACTCGGAACCGAAGACATTCTGGCCCGCACACTCCCGGGCACAGTCCACCGCCACAGGATCGATTTCGACGCCGACGGCCGACTGCGCACCCAGCCGCAACGCCGCCATCGCCAGAATACCGCTGCCGGACCCGACGTCAAGCACTGTCTCACCGCCGCGAATCAGCTCCTCCAGCCACTCCAGCAGCATGCATGTAGTCGCGTGATGGCCCGTCCCGAAAGCCTGTTTGGGATCAAGGATAATATCGAGATCACCGTCCAGCAATGACGCAGACTCCCAACTGGGCCGGATCACCAGCCGACGCCCGACCCGGAGCGGCTTGACCGACTGCGCCCACTGACGATTCCAATCCTGGTGAGGCAGATCCCCGACATGGACAGCCCCGCTGCTCTGCCCGGAGGGATCGAGTTGATCCAGCGCGGCGCGGACCTGTCCCAACTGGTCTCCACTCCAATGATCCCGAGACCAATAGAGATGGGTCACCCCTTGATCCTCCCAGGCGCCCCGCACGTGAGGATCGCCCAGCAACCCGAGCAATTCTCCAGGATCAACTGCGCTGTGGATACTGACGTCGACCCATTCCTGTGTCATTGCTTCTCTCTCACAATCAATTGACGAGCACGAGCCCTTCCCAGTATGGTCGACCTCATCGTGAAGTCCGACCAGGCCACCGCCAGACGCGAACACACACTCACCCGTCTACTACAACGGGGCGAGCGCCTGCACCGGCGCGGCACACAAGCCAGCACACAACTCTCCCGGTGGCGAGGCGTCCTGTTTCTGATCGGACTGCTCATCACCGTGAGTCTCTACCGGCTGGAACACTACGACGCCGGTAACTGGTCGCTCCTGTTGTTCTTCATCGGATTTCTCACGATCGCCGCGTATCATAACAGGCTCGAACACCGGATTCACCGGCTCATGCTGTGGTCCGGCATCAAGCGCCAACACCTCGGTCGTCTGCGCCTCGACTGGCAGGCCCTCCCGCCTGACCGACCGATTCAGTCCACCATACATCTCTATGCGCATGACCTCGACCTTCTCGGCCCTCGTTCCTTACTGCATCTCCTCGACACGACCACGTCCACACAGGGCCACGACCGGCTCACATCCTGGCTCCTCACTCAACCGCCGGACAAACAGACCTGGCAGACCAGGCAACAGCTGGTCAGAGAACTGACTCGACTGACAGGATTCCGGGATCGGTTGAACGTTCAAGCCCGCCTGACAGGCGAGGCGGAAATCAACGGGCAACGCATTACGGCTATCCTGCAACACCATCTGCATCTCCCCTATCTGCACATCGTCCTCCCGATCCAGGCCGTACTCGCTGTCATCACACTGATCCTCGGTCTTGGCACGCTGCTCAATCTCTTGCCGGCCTATTGGATGATGTCCTTCGGCCTCTATGCAGTGATCTTTCTTCAGACCGATCAGGGAGAGGAATTGCTTGAGCATGCCGTCGGCCTGCATCACGAAGTCGAGAGGCTGGGCACGGTTCTGCAGTTTCTGGAACAACGCGCCCGGAAACCGGGATCTGCACTCGCCGCAACCTGCCGCGTGCTCATAGAAACGGATAAGGCCCCGTCGGCGTTGATTCGGCGCCTGGCGTGGGTGCTCCATGGCGTCAGCGTCAAAGCCCATCCGCTGGTTCATCTGGTTTTCAATGCACTCTGCCCCTGGGATCTGTTCTTTACCTTCCGCCTGCAACAATTCCAACATCGGATTCAGAACCTGCTCCCGCTGTGGCTAAATTGCCTCGCCGAAGTAGAAGCCGCCTCGGCCCTCGCGACCTTTGCCTATCTCCATCCATCCTACGTGTGGCCGCTTCCCGGAGGCGCTGCAACTCTGACAGCCACCGGACTCGGCCATCCGCTCATCCCGGCGGACAAGCGAGTCACCAACGACATTACCCTCTCACGCCCCGGCACCATTTATCTGGTCACCGGTTCAAACATGTCGGGTAAGAGCACCTTCCTCCGGACAATCGGCATCAATCTCTGCCTCGCGCAAGCCGGTGCGCCGGTCTGCGCACAGACCTTCGCATGGACCTGGAGCCGCCTCGCCTGCTGCATTCGCGTCGACGACTCCCTGGATGCGGGCTTGTCGTTCTTCTATGCGGAAGTCAAACGGCTGAAAACCATTCTCCAAGCGACGGAGGATCGAGACGCTCCCCCGGTGCTCTTCCTGATTGATGAGATCTTCAAGGGCACCAACAACCGTGAGCGGTTGATCGGCAGCCGCGCCTATGTGCGGGCGCTGGCAACGGGCAACGGCTACGGATTGGTCACAACCCACGATCTGGAGCTTGCCGACCTCGACCAATCGATTCCCGGACTGACCAACAGCCACTTCCAGGAAACCGTCGCCGCCGGCACACTGCAATTCGATTACACCCTGCGACCGGGCCCCTGCCCGACGACCAATGCCTTGCGGATTATGGAATTGGAAGGACTGCCGACGGATCACCCGCCTCGATCATAAACGCGGAAACCCGTTTCATTGCGACCAGTTCCCCTGACGACGAAAGAATGCACGCATTCCTTCGCTCCGAGCGACGTTTTCTTTGACCTCCGCGTGCACTTGCCCCATAGTTATGCGAATCATTTCCATTCACCCAGGCACGGTTACATGATCACTCCATCGTCGCATCCGCTTCGCGGCCTTTTGATCGCACAGTTCTTCGGCGCCTTTAACGACAACGCCTGGAAACTCATGGTGGCGTTACTCGGCATTCGCCAGATTGCCGCGACCCTGGCGCCGGGAGCCGATCTTGAATCGGCCTCCCAATCGCAGACCACGCTCACGTTCGTCATCTTCACACTGCCGTTGATGCTGGTCTCACTCGTGGCCGGGGTCGTGGCCGATCGTGTGAGCAAACGCACCATCATCGTCACGATGAAGGCCGTCGAAGTCGGCCTGATGGCGGCCGGCACCGTCGCGCTCTTCATCGATCCGGCTGGGGGCTGGCTGCCCCTGATCGTCCTTGGTTGCCTGGGCGTCCACAGCGCCCTCTTCAGTCCGGCGAAGTACGGCATCCTTCCGGAAATTCTTCCGCATGATCGTCTGTCGCAAGGCAACGGCATTCTTGAACTGAGCACCTTCCTCGCCATTCTTGGCGGCACCGCGGTCGGCGGGATTCTCCTCGACGGCGTCGGCTCGACTACCTGGCTCGCGCCGCTGGCGCTGACGGTCCTGTCGCTCATCGGCTTCGGAGCATCATTGACCGTTCCGGCTGTGCCTGCCGCTCGATCGGAAGGCGGCATCGCCTCGACGCTCGGTGGCGCAGTCCAGGCCGTCCGATCCAATCGAACGCTGCTGCTCGCCATTCTCGGTTCCGCCTTCTTCTGGACGATCGCCAGCCTGGTCGGCCAGGATATTCTGGTCTATGCCAAAACTGTCCTCGCCCTGTCAGATTCGCTCTCCGGGATCCCGCTCGCGTTGCTGTCGATCGGCATCGGCGCCGGTGCGATGCTCGCAGGGAAACTTTCCGGTGAGCGGGTCGAGTACGGATTGATTCCGATGGGCGCCTTCGGAATCTGTACGTTTCTCCTGCTGCTGGGGCTCTTGGGTCCCGGACTCTACGGCACACTCATCTTGATGGCAGGCCTCGGTCTGTCGTGCGGGCTCTTCGTCGTGCCCGTGAACGCCCTGATCCAATGGCATTCCCCCGCCGATCGACGCGGCAGCATCATTGCCCTCTCAAATACATGCACGTATAGTGGCGTACTCATGGGATCGCTCAGCGGCGGTATCTTTGCCTCTCTCGGCCTCTCCACCACCGGCATTCTTCTCGCGGCGGCTGCGGCCACCTTCGTCGGCACCCTCTGGGCCCTCTGGCTGGTCCCCGGCGCCTTTGTCCGTCTCGTTCTCATTCTTCTGACCAAAACGCTCTATCGGGTGCGAATCGTCGAACCGGCAAACGTGCCGCAGACCGGAGGAGCGCTCCTGGTACCAAACCACATGTCGCTGGTTGACGGGTTTCTCCTGATCGCCAGCCTCGACCGCCCGGTCCGCTTCGTGGTCGATGCCGCCTACGCGACCCATCCGTTGTTCAAATGGTTGATGGACATTATGCGGGTCATCCCCATTTCCTCTTCCGGGGGACCAAGGATCATCCTGCGCGCGCTACGCAGCGCCGGTCAGGCGCTCGACGACGGCGAGATCGTCTGCATCTTCCCGGAAGGGCAAATCACCAGAACCGGCACGCTCTTGCCATTCCGCCGTGGATTCGAACGCATCGTGAAAGGACGCACGGTCCCGATCATTCCGGTCCATCTGGATCGCGTCTGGGGCAGCATGTTCAGCTTCGTGAAAGGGCGCTTCATCTGGAAACTTCCGGAACAGATCCCCTATCCAGTGACGGTCTCCTTCGGTGCGCCGCAACCGGCCGGGACCCCGGCGCATGAACTCCGCCGGCTCGTGCGCGAGTTGGGCGAAGCCGCCTGGAGATTGCGCAAGGCCGACCAGCAACCGATCCATCGCCCGGTCATCTCCGCCTGGCGCCGCCATCCGTTCACCTTCGCAATGGCGGATGCCGCACGCCCGCGCATCACCGGACTCAAAGCCTTAATCGGCACCGT
Organism: Nitrospira sp.; assembly: GCA_024998645.1. Lineage (GTDB taxonomy): Bacteria > Nitrospirota > Nitrospiria > Nitrospirales > Nitrospiraceae > Nitrospira_D. The sequence continues at coordinate 14,065 of JACOEJ010000018.1, read as the reverse complement.
TACTCTGGCACGCGCGATGAAACCGCATTGGGAAGGGCAACGCTACGTCGGGCTGCTGTTGCCACCAAGCGTGCCCGGCGCGCTGCTCAACGTCGCCGCCGCCCTCGCCGGGAAAACCAGCGTGAATCTGAATTACACCGTCGGCCGTGTCGGACTGGAATCGGCTGTGACCCAGGCCAGCCTCAGGACCGTGCTCACCAGCCGTCTGTTTATCGACAAAGCCAAATTGGAAATCCCCGGTGGCGTCACGGTTTTGTATCTGGAAGATATCGCCAAGACGATTTCCGGCGGCGCGAAACTCATCGCATTGTTGCTGGGGTTCTTCGCGCCGACCGGCCTCCTGGAGCGAGCCTGCGGGCAGGAGCAGCCGATCAGCCTGGACAATCTGGCCACGATCATTTTCAGCAGCGGCAGCACGGGCGAACCCAAAGGCGTCATGCTCTCACACTTCGCCATCAACTCGAACGTCGACGGCGCCGGACAGGTCATCCATATCAGCAAAGCCGATCGTGCCTTGGGCATCCTCCCCTTCTTTCATTCGTTCGGCTATATGCTGCTCTGGTTCTATGCGCGCCATAATACCGGCATTGTCTTCCACCCCTCGCCTTTGGATGTCGGCGCCATCGGTGAGCTCTGCAGCAAGTACCGTATTTCCCTGCTGGTCGTCACTCCGACCTTCTTACAGCTCTATCTGCGCCGCTGCACGCCGGAACAATTCAGTGACCTGCGTGTCGTGCTGACGGGCGCTGAAAAACTCCCGCTCCGCCTCGTGCAGGCATTCCAGGACAAGTTCGGCATAACCCCGGTCGAAGGCTACGGCGTGACGGAATGCGCGCCCGTCATCTCGGCCAATTGTCCGGACTTCCGCGCCTCCGGCTTCTACCAGGTGGCGTCGCGCCGCGGGACCGTCGGCCAACCGTTCCCCGGCGTATCGGTGCGCATCGTCGATCCGGAAACCTGGGCCATCCTGCCGCCGGGCCAATCCGGCATGCTGCTGGTCAAAGGTCCGAATGTGATGAGCGGCTATCTAGGCAGAGAAGACCTCACGGCCAAGGCGATGAAAGACGGCTGGTACATTACCGGCGACATTGCGACGCTGGACGACGATGGATTTCTCACGATCACCGACCGGCTCTCCCGCTTTTCCAAAATCGGCGGCGAGATGGTGCCCCACGGCAAAGTCGAAGAGGCCTTGCAACAGGCGGCCGGCGCGGACCTGCAAGTCTTCGCCGTGACCGGTCTCCCGGATGAGAAAAAGGGCGAACGGCTGGCCGTGCTCTACACCATCGACGAAGCGACGCTCCCGTCAGTGCTCGACAAGCTCGCCTCCAGCGGATTGCCTAATCTCTTTATCCCGGCCAAGAACCAATTTGTGAAAGTCGAGGCGCTGCCGATCCTCGGCACCGGCAAGTTGGATCTTCGCGGGGTCAAACGCATTGCGATGGAGCGATTAGCCACGGATGGCACCCACGGATGACCTCCTACCTCACGGAACGTCGCGCGCTCCTCACGCTCGTCGTGATAGGCCTGCTCCTTTCAGGTCTCAACCCGAAACATCACGGAGTCTGGCTACTGGAGGTCTTCCCCGTGCTGATCGGGATTCCGATTCTGATCCGTACTCATGAACGGTTCCCGCTCACGCCATTGGCGTATCGACTAATGGCCGGTCACGCGATCATTCTCATGATCGGCGCGTATTACACCTATGCCGAAGTTCCCCTGGGCCGATGGGTGCAAGACGCCTTCGGCCTCGCGCGTAATCACTACGATCGTCTCGGACACCTGGCACAGGGCTTTGTGCCCGCGATCGTGATGCGGGAACTCCTCCTGCGGACGTCCCCGCTGCAACGAGGGGGCTGGCTCTTCTTCCTGCTCTGCTCAACCTGCCTGGGGTTCAGCGCCCTCTATGAACTTTTGGAAGGCGCCACCGCCTTCGTGTTCAACCAATCCGCCACCACCTTCCTCGCCACCCAAGGAGACGAATGGGATACGCAGTGGGATATGTTCATGGCCCTGATCGGCGCCATCACGGCACAACTGACACTGGCCCCGCTGCACGATCGACAGCTTCATACTCAGTTCGGCTCACACATCGGCTCAAGCGCACTGCCTCGCTCCCAAACAACCAAGATCGCCTGTCTCTTGATCATGGCAACGCTCCTGTTTGGCCAAGGCCCTGCCATAGCAACACCAGAGCCGGCGAGTACAACGCCCGCAGCACAAGAGCAGATAGGCCAATCCCCGCTACAACAAGAACAGCTCGGGCTCTTCGATGGAGCGGCATTCGCCGTCACGACCGGCCGATGCACCGACTGCCTCACAACACCTCCACAAGCTCTGTGGTACTTTGCCGATGAGACGATTGCGATTCCCGCAGCACAAGAAAGCCAACACTCCACTGCGAGACCGCCGTTTCTCGTGTGGCTCGGCTCACCTGAGTTGATCCAGCAGGCTACACTCTCGACAGACCACGCGTATCTGGATATCCCAGGTGGCGGCCACTTCCCCCTTCGGCTGACATCGAAGCTCCCGACGAACCAGTCGTACTACAACGAAGCCACGGCACGTTTCTTCGGCTCGCATCCGCTACGCCTGCGCGGCCGCACGGTCTCGACGGCAGAAGGACCGTTGTTCGAAGCCCGCACCATCTGGCCGGCAGACTTTCTGCTCAGGCCCGATCAAGCCCACACAGTCGAAGCCCATGAACATACGATCTCGCACCTGATTGGGAACCCAGACCGGCTTGCCACAGATACCATCACGATCCACCAATTGTGGGGCAAAGCCGAAGTATCTTGGGCAGGAAAGCCGGTACTCGCAGCCATCTTAAACGGTGCGCAAGGCGACGACGACGAAGCCCACGGGGGACACTTCGGTATCGTTACGGGACGCGTCGGTCCGCATGGCGAATGGGCCGACTGGATGGTAAACAATTTCTACGACCCTGACGTGATCAGTGAAAAAGGCATTCTGCCCGCGATGGTCCCGATGGACAACTACCTCATGGACCTCAACAGCGGGCAATCCTACTATCGGCCGAGTGGGCTCCTCGTGCTGGTCCTGAAGCAAGACCGTATCCCGGCTGCCTATCAAGCCAATATCCAGGGCGTGTTCCGCCGCCTCTACCGGCACGAGCTGGATTACCACCACTCCCTGCTCAACTGCGCGGGACTCAGTATCGATCAACTTCGCATGCTCGGCTGGCAAATCCCCCTGCAAGGTCCCAGCAACCGGCTGAAGGCGACGGCAGGCTACGTTTACATGGCTGCCTCTGATCGCAGCCTGGCAAGCGGCCTGAATGCCTATCGGTACTTTTCAGAGGAGCTGACCAGACTGCTGCCGCGCATCACCTTCGAAGCAATCGGGAACGATCTCCTCCACCTCCTGCAGCAATCCGATCCGCAGCGACCGCTCACTCCCTTCGAGCAATGGCTGCGCGAGGATGTCGAGGCCGTACTCTATGTCCACATCCCGCAGACTCCATCCAGCCGCGCAATGGGCACCTACGCGGTCGCCTCACTGGACGAATATCAACAGCGCGTTCCGTCCGATCGATCGCAATGGAAAACCGTCGCTGTGCCGCCGCGCCCGTTTCCATCTGAGCTGCGCGTTGCGCCGGCCCCCGTCGAAGCCGCAACAATCCCAAACCCGGTTCTCGCACTCGTGGTAGGATTTCTCGCAAGCCTGGCCTGGGCAGCGCGCGTGCTTCTCCAGCGACGCAGCCGCAGACCGATGACCAGCTCGTGAGAATCAAAAGGAAACCGCCATGCCCCCCAAATCGCTGGTCGATTGCCACGTGCATCTCGCCGCCCTGCCGGATAGAGACAACGGCTGCTATATCTCGCCGAAGATGCTCAAGAGCCCGTTGTTTCGATTCCTGTTTTGGAAGCACGGCCTCTCAGTCGACCGCCCGCGTGAAGCCAATGAAAAGTACCTGGACGATCTGCTCATCGAACTGCGCGCCTCGAAGCACGTGCAGAAGGGTGTCTTGCTCGGCATGGACGGCCATTATGACTCCAACGGCATCCTGAGCCTGGAACATACCGATCTGCTCGTGAGCAACGACTATGTGCTCAAGGCCGCCCAAACCCATCCGAACGAGTTGCTGGCCGGCGTCTCCATCAACCCGCAGCGGCGGGACGCGGTCGAAGAAGTGCATCGTTGCGCGGATGCCGGAGCGACGCTGGTTAAGGTGCTGCCGAATGCGCAACAGTTCGACCCGGCCGATCCAAAGTACAAGCTGTTTTACCGGGCACTCGCCGAGCGGAAGCTCCCGTTCCTCAGCCATGTCGGCTACGAGTTCAGCTTGATCGGCAAAGACCAGTCGGTCGGCGAACCCGACCGGCTTCGAGTCGCGCTCGACGAAGGCACCACGGTCATCGCGGCCCATGCCTGCAGCTACGGTCTGATTCTCTTCGAGAAGTTTCTGCCGACCCTGCGCGATCTGGTGAAGCGCTATCCGAATTTCTATGCGGACATCTCAGCCCTCACCCTGCCGAACCGTTTCCGCATGCTCCTGCATCTGCGCAACTACCCCGAGGTACACGAGCGCCTGCTCTTCGGTACAGACTATCCCCTTTCCGTATTTCATATCGCCGCCTGGGGACGCGTCGCCTTCGGCACGTTGCGCAAGATGATGCAGACCAAAAACCGCTTCGACCGGCAGGTCGAAGTGTGCAACGGGCTGAAGCTGGGCTTCCGCTCTCTCGGCGACATTCTTCCCCATTCAACGATTCAATCGAACCGATAGTCAGGCGCACCGATGGACCGCAATCAGATACTCGCCTCGCTTCGCGAAAGGATTCTCGCTTTCGCGACATCACGAGTATCGAGAGACCAAGCCGAAGATCTGACCCAGGAGACGCTGGTAGTCCTGCATGAGAAGTACCCCGCGATCACCGACTTGACCGAACTTGTTCCCTTGGCATTTCAGGTCTTGCGGTTCAAGATGCTCGACGCCCAGCGCAAGGCCTTCCGGCGAGGCGAGTATAATCAGGAGTCGGTCGAGGAATTGCCGCTGGCCGATCCCGGTGATGATCCGGCTACTCAGCTTGACCAACAGCAGCGCGTGGACCGGTTACTCGCTGCGATCATGCAACTCGGCGAGCGCTGCCGGGAACTCTTCAAGTGGAAACTGGAGGGCAAAACCTTTCCCGAGATTCAGAAGATCATGGGGCAACAGTCAATCAATACGATCTATACCTGGGATCTTCGATGCAGAAAGCAGCTGTTGGCGGCGATGGACGGCAGCTGGGACTAACCGATGGCAGAACACGAGTTCGAAAAACTTCTCGGCGGTTTTGCGGCGGATACGCTGACGCCCGAGGAACGCCGGCAGCTCTTTGCCGCCGCCATGCAGGATCAGCAACTCTTCAATGCCCTGGCCGACGAGCAGGCCTTGAAAGAACTGTTGACCGACCCGGCTGTGCGACGCCGTTTGCTCCAAGCCTTGCACAATACAACTCCGACTCCTGCCGACGGGTCGGCCTCATGGCTGAACTGGTTCCGGCGACCCGCCAATCTCGCCCTGGCCGGCGGACTCGCTACCGCCGTCTTCGCGGCCGTCCTCGGCACCAGGATCTATCAGGATAGCCTGAAGCAGGAAACACACTCCGTCGCAATGGAAGAAACGAAGCCGGCTGTTCCAACGCTGCCCGCTTCACAGCCGGCGCCATCGCAACCGGCTGAGCCGAAGTCGAAATCTAAAGAAACCGGCGCGCCCGCGCCAACAGTAGCCAAGAAGGACGGGCTCACTGACAAGCCGGCCACCAGCGAACGAGTTGCTCCGTCACTCCTACCCCAATACAAAGACGTCGATTCCATCCGTAAGGATGCGCCAGAGAGAACCAGCCAGGAGAAAGACCCGAAACAAGCAGAGGCCTCGAGCGCTGCGCGGGGCAAAACGTCAGCGGGAGTCACCCAGCCGGCCAATCAGCAATCCGCTGCCGGTTCATCGGCAACCGCACCGGAGCCCAAGATATTGCAGACACCAGTCAAATCATCAGCACCCGTTGCAAATGCACGGCCCGTCAGCGCACGAGCCTTATTTTATGGCGAAGGCACCAGCGTCGAGACCGGCAAGATGTCCCGGGACAACGAACGCGCCATGAACGCGCCTGCCGAGTCAGAGACACCGTCCAATCCCTTCAAGCGAAAACTAGAAGGGCTTTCGCAACTCAGCAAAGCTGCAGGTCCTTCGACAGCATCCACACCACTTGGGCTACGCTACAGCTTTGTCGTACAGAACTCTGATGGGCAGGAGCAGGAAATCGATGCAGCCGCAGCGTCCAGGAATTCAACGCCCGTGCAGTTGACCATTGAAACCAATCAGGATGGCTACATTCAGGTATGGAGAAATGTGGAATCGGCCAACACCCAACTGCTGCTGCCGCAGAAGACCAGCGGCCACATTTCCCAGAAGATTCAGACCGGGCAACGGCAGCGCCTGGTCCTGCCGGCTGAGAGCGGGACCGTGATCGTCCGGCTTTCTCGCATCCCGTTCGGCCCCATCTCACGACAAGAGGCCGCGCTGCTCAACCGGGTTGCACCAAACCAACTCCGGGAATCGGTCGCCGCCTCAAGTCCAACCGACTCCCAGGAGCAGGCCACTTACGTCGTCAGCCAGGATCCCTCTCCGACCGCGCAGATCACTGTCGACATTCTGCTGACCCGCCGGCAATAATCTTCATTCACGACGCAAAGGGCCCATACTTTTCATATGCCGACAGAACCACCCAGCTACCGGGTCCCTGCATTCCTATCCTACGGATTCCGCCCGTTCTTTCTCAGCGCCGCGCTCTTTGCCGGTTTGGCGATCCCGGTCTGGGCGGTGATTCTCACAGGATGGACGGATTCACCCTTCCGCTATGCTCCACGCGATTGGCACGTGCACGAAATGCTCTTCGGCTTTCTGCCCGCGGTGATCACCGGGTTCCTCCTGACCGCGATGCCGAACTGGACCGACCGGCCTCCACTCAGAGGCACGCCGCTGTTGGCCTTATTGGCGCTCTGGTTGGCCGGACGCCTGACGATCGCCATGCCGTGGTCCACAGCATTCGTAGCGGCTTTCATTGATGCAGGATATCTGACTGTGCTGGCCGCCATTGTCTGGCGAGAGATCGTGGCCGGAAAGGCCTGGGACCGCGCACCGATCGGCATCGTCATCAGTCTCTATGCAACCGCCAATATCCTGTTTCATGTGCTGGCGCTGAGTGGATCAGAGACGGATCTTCCCGAGCGGATGGCTGTCGCGCTCATGATGCTGTTGCTGACGCTCATCGGGGGGCGTGTGACGCCCGGCTTCACCGGCGATTACCTGGCCGAACGAGGCCTTCCCGACCAGCTTCCATCCTTTTCCCGATACGATGGACTGACGATTCTCCTTACGGCCGTCGCCGTGCTTTCCTGGGTGGCTCAGCCGCACGTCATGGCAACCGGATGGTTCTTCATCATCGCCGGGCTGGCCAACATCGTCCGCCTCGCGCGCTGGCGCGGCTGGCTCACATGGCGCGAGCCGATCGTGTTGATCCTGCATGTGGGGTATGGATGGCTCGCGTTCTCGCTGCTGATCATCGGATGGGCGACGATCGGATTCGGCCTGAAGCCGGCTGATGCGGTGCACGCCCTCACAACCGGCGCTGTCGGCGCGATGACCATGGCAGTGATGACCCGCGCCAGCTTAGGGCACACCGGACGAC
>JACOEJ010000018.1:0-6268 GCA_024998645.1 Nitrospira sp. | reverse complement strand
GGCGCGATGACCATGGCAGTGATGACCCGCGCCAGCTTAGGGCACACCGGACGACCGAAACAGGCAGACCGCCTGACCATCTTGATCTACATGCTGGTCAACCTGGGTGCTCTGCTGCGAGTCTTCGGGCCGACGATCGGTCTCCCGACACAGCTCATGCTCAGTACAGCAGCGGCAGCCTGGAGCGGCGCCTATCTTCTCTTTGCCGCCGTTTACGGCCCCTACCTCATTCGCGCCAGCCTCGACGAGTAACCCATCTCTAGGGTGAAATCTGGCGTGGCGCAAACATGATGATCGCCATGCCGCAGAGACAGACCGCGACACCTAACCAATCCCAGGGAGAAGGTCGCACCGCATCAACAAGCCAGAGCCACAGAATGGCGACCGACACATATACCCCGCCGTAGGCCGCATAGACACGCCCGGCAGCGAGCGGATGCAGCGTGAGCAACCAGACGAACGCCGTCAGGCTCGCCGCAGCCGGAATCAACAGCCAGATCGGCGCGTCTTTCTTCAGCCACAAATAGGGAAGATAGCACCCGACAATCTCAGCGATGGCCGTGGCCACAAACAGCGCGACGGTTTTGAGTTCCAACATGGGCAGATCGTCCTTTGCACCACGTCTATCACAGCACAGATTTGCAGACCCCGCTGCGGACCTACGAGTCTGTCACGGCGGCCCGTTGAGCAACTCCGTGCCATGCATCCTGGCGAACAGATCCCAATCGAACTGTTTAGGCGACACGGCATGGAGCGGGATCGCTTCAATCGCCCCGCGCTCGCGGTACGCCAACATGCATCCCACGACATCCTCGGGACGTTCCACTAAACGATGGACCGTCTCATAGGCCAGATGTTGGGCAATGGCTTTGTCTTCCGGTGTCGGCGGAGCGCCCCGCAACGTGTGGCCGAGAATGGTGGCTTTGGTCGCGAGCGTCAATGGATACTGACCGGGCTTCGCGTGACGCTGGGGCCATCCTCCGATCGCACCGGCCACGTAATCGACCAGGCCATGCACCCCTCCCTCCCGATGGTGGCGATGGGGGGTTCGTTCGGCCACGACAAACAAGTGGCTCTTGTTGGGCACTCCCAACGTGCGCTTCAGCGTGCCGAGAATCACTTCATCGATATAGGCATCGGGATCGGGATGTTCGTTGACCAATAATCCCTCAGCCCTCGCTTGATAGGCGCAGGCGAGCGCCAGGTGCCCCGATCCTGCGCCCATCACTTCAACAAAAAACACGCTTCCCATGGCGGCACTCGTCGCTTTGAGAGACTCAATTGATTTATCCGCCAGGGCCATGGCTGAATGGTAGCCGAGCGAGATGGTGCCTTCGAGATTGTTGTCGATGGTTCCGGGGATGCCCACCACCTGCACACCGAACCCTTCATAAATCGCCCGCGCTCCGCGGAAACTCCCGTCCCCTCCCAGAACCACCAGCGCCGCATCTTCCAGGAAGGGCGCGAGGTGCCCGACCGCCGCCCGCTGGACCTGTTCGTCCTTAAAGTCCTCGAAGCGGCTGCTCCCGATAGGGCTGCTCGCATGGCTGCTCATGCCGCGGGTATCTTCTTCGGTCACCGGTTCGATCCAATTATTGGCGAGCCCGAGAAATCCGTGCCGGACGAAGTGAACGTCCAGACCGAATCGGTAGGCCTGTACGCGCAACTCTTTCAAGGCAGCGCCGGCACCGGCGAAATCTCCCCCCGAGACCAACGCCACGATCCGTTTGATCTGTCGAGGTTTCAGCGTCACCCGGTCTTTGCGCACCTGCTCGACCGCCATCCATGAATCCCGCGAGGCCCGTTCCCGCTCCGACAATCCGACCGCCGTGGAATAGCCAGACAAGTGCCCTTTCTCAAACGTGAGCAGCACGACATTGTCCTGACTCTCTTTGTAGTCGCTGAATTCGGTGAAGGCCTCGTGAAACGGGCGCGCATCCAGATAAATCATGAGGGCCCGCAGCGTCGAACTGTGCGTGTACAGGCAGGCCACCTGGCCTACATTCGCCTCCCCCAATTGATGCAGTCCATCGATCACATCGACGTAGAGATCAAAAAACGAATTGCCGCCGGGATAGCAATACAGCGGATCTTTGATTAGACGTTTCGCGGTGGACACCTCGACGCCGAAGGCCTTGGCCAGTTCCTGAGCCTCCAACGTTTTTTCGACGCCCGTGATCCATCCGAAATCCGACGACTCCAAGGCCGGCGCATACGCCGCCCCGGTTGGAGGAAGCGGATCCCGGACCAGCGCGGCCCCCACGCGCTCAAAGAGTTGCCGCGTGTTGGGACTCCGGCTGATGAAGTGGAGAAACCCGCGCGGCTCCAGGTAATTGGACAAATGGAGAAAATCGAGCTGCTGACCGACCACGCCGACCATCCGGGCCAGCGCAGCCCCCACGACGTCGGCCCGTGGCACACCCCGTTCATGGTCCAATTGATTCGCCAAACGGCGACCGACCCGATGCGTCTTACTCTCGACGCGGGAAATACCGTGGCGCATGGTAAAGAGCAGCGTGCGACCGGATAATTCGCGAGGCAGGAGCCAGAATCGGTCATCGCCCAAATCGAGCACGATACGCCCGTCCGCCAGCTGGGGCGTGAGCTGCGCACGCGGCACGATCGCCACCGGGCGCCGCTGAGTCGGTTTCAACACCGATCCGATCGGCGCCCGCAACAAGGGCTGGAGCGCGCCCTCCGCGAGCAACCGGTTCCATGCGGCAAAAAACACCAGCGGATCACCGGCACAGGCGTCGTCAATCACGGCTTGCCTGGCCGATCGATAGGCTTCGGCATCGGAAAATCCAGCGTGGGCGCGCTCGACAAATGCCTTGATCTGCGCCATCGCCCGGCGCGCTCGCGCGGCACGGTCGGTCGACGGAGCCGGAACGGCCGGCGCCGACACGCTGTCGATAGCCGGCTGTCGCGCGAACTGCTCTCCGTAGGCCAGCAGGCCTTCAATCGTCACGAAATCGAGCGAATCTGTGGTACTCTGCATCCCCCTCCTTCACCTCCGGGTAGTTGGCCCGACCACCGGCGGGTGGCGCACAGCACCGGGCGTGGGCGAGCGCATCATTCGGTGTCTGCCGATTCTTGTCAAGGGCTGAGGAGCATCACATGCGAAAGGCAAAGATAGTTTGCACGATCGGGCCCGCCAGCAATTCGCTGACGATGCTGGACCGGCTCATTGAATCCGGCATGGATGCCGCCAGGCTGAACTTCTCCCATGGGGACTATGACACACATGCGGGCGCCATCGCGGCAATTCGTCAGGCGGCGGAGCGCCGCCAGGCAGCAGTCGCGATTATCCAGGACCTTCAAGGGCCCAGAATTCGCGTGGGCGAGCTACCCGATGAGGGGCTCGAACTGAGAGTGGGCCAATTGGTGCGGTTGCAGACGATGCTGGCGCGGTCCGGCGGTCAGCTCGGCGCCCGGTCTGTCGCCACGGCGCACTCCACCATTCCCGAAATTCCGGTCACCTATCCCTACCTGGCCCGCGACCTCAGACCCGGCGCGCGAATCCTGATCAACGACGGGCTGATTGAACTGCTGGTCGATCGCATCTCCGGCGGTGCCGTCGAATGTACCGTCGTCACCGGCGGGATTCTCACATCGCACAAGGGCATTAATTTACCGGGCACCCTCGTCAGCGCACCGACCCTCACCGACAAAGACCGGGACGACATCCGGTTCGGCATCGCCCACGGCGTCGATTATCTGGCGCTCTCCTTCGTCAGAGGGCCCGAAGACATTGTGGCCGCGCGGGCATTGGTCGCCGAATGCGGCGGAACTCTGCCGATCATTGCCAAGATCGAACGGGCCGAAGCCGTGACGGCCCTGGACGCGATCTTAGAACAAGCGGACGGGGTCATGATTGCGCGGGGGGATCTGGGCGTTGAGCTAAGTCCTGAAGCCGTGCCGCTGTTGCAGAAACGTATTATCATGGAAGCGAACCGCCGCCGCCGTCTCGTTATCACCGCCACGCAAATGCTGGAGTCTATGACACAGGCCCTGCGTCCGACCAGAGCGGAAGCCTCGGATGTCGCCAATGCCGTGTTCGACGGCACCGATGCGGTGATGCTGTCGGCTGAAACGGCCATCGGCGCGCACCCGGTTGAAACCGTCCAGGTCATGGATCGAATCATTCGCGCGGCGGAGGAAGGTCCCGAGCCTGGCGTGAGACCCAAGCGTCACACCGATTGGGGGGACATGGCCTTCCCCGAAGCGATCTGTACCGCAGCGGCATCGGCAGCCAAGGCGATCGCCGCCGGCGTGATCGTCGCCTTCAGCGAGCGGGGCACGACGGCGCACCTCATCTCGAAACAACGACCGGCCGCACCGATCATCGCCTTTACCCCGTTTGAGCCGGTCAGGAAACGGATGGCTCTCTATTGGGGCGTGCGTCCTTACACCATGCCGCAGATCGAACAGACTGATGCCCGTGTGGACGAAGCCGAGCGACGACTGAAAGCGGAGGGACTGGCTAAAACCGGAGAACGGATTGTGATCCTCTCCGGGACTCGCATCGGACAACCGGGGGGAACGAATCTGATCAAGCTGCACGTCGTGGGATGAGTTGCATGCCGCCGCTGAGTTACGGAGAGAACTGCCCGATCGACAACCCTGCAATCGCGGCGATGCCGCCCACACAGCAGAGGACGAATCCGACAGCGCCTGCCACAAACCAGGGACGAACCGGCGCGAACTCGATCGGCGTGAGCCGGTCATGCAACTCAACCGGCCTCCGCCACCACCATGACGGAAGCGTCATCCGCCGCTTGAGTGCGCGATACAAGACCACGTGATACCACAACCCTGCCGGAATCCCGATCAGCAAGCCTCCGGCCAGGATCCACAATCCGAACTCAATCATGATCTCCGGCGTAATCACCTTCGCAATCAAGCCGATCACCACGACTCCGACCAGACTGGCCAGCACCAGCAAGAACTCATGCATGGAATCGATTGTACAAGAATCTATCTGCGCGGGGGAGAAGCGATCAGAATTCCGCTTGGCTGAAGCCGCTCACACCTCGCGACTGACCTGCGAAAAGGACCAGCCCCAGACCACGAAACCTGACGACACTCTGAACCGATCGACCTCGAGCAAGCTAGAGGCCCAGGTCAGAGAGTCCCGGATGCTCGTCCGGGCGACGCCCCAGCGGCCAGTGAAACTTCCGATCCGCTTCCGAAATGGGCAGATCGTTGATGCTGGCGATGCGACGGCGCATGAATCCATGGTCGTCGAATTCCCAGTTCTCATTGCCGTAGGACCGGAACCAGTTCCCGGCATCGTCATGCCACTCATAGGCGAAACGAACCGCAATCCGGTCGTGATGGAACGTCCACAATTCCTTAATGAGGCGATAGTCCAGCTCCTTGCTCCATTTCCTCATCAGGAACTGCACGATGGCGTCGCGTCCGGCAAGAAACTCCGCGCGATTGCGCCAGACACTGTCCGGCGTATAGGCCAGGGCCACTCGCTGGGGGTCGCGGGTATTCCAGGCGTCCTCGGCCATGCGGACTTTTTGAGCGGCAGTCGTTGCATCGAACGGAGGTAGTGGAGGTCTCGGTGCTTCCATAATTACTCCTATGGACGATCTAAGGTGTCGGACCCATTTATTGTCTCTCCTGCGCTTACTTCACCGCTTTTCCGGCGGAATCGTTTTGAGCTTGGCCAAAAACTGGCGATGCACCGCCGGATCGACCGACCGGTGCTTCACCCTGGTGCTTGCCGGACCTTTTCCCAGGAAGTTGTCCCCCTTCCAGTTTGTCGAAGGTCTGATCGGTCGAGGGACAAATCCGCCGCCGCAGTTGGGACAAACATTTCCCAGAACCTGCTCGACACAGGCTACGCAGAACGTGCATTCATACGAACAAATCCGCGCCTCAAGTGAATCAGGCTGCAGCGCCTTGTTACAATGTTCGCACGTTGGTCGGAGTTCAAGCATGGGATCCTCGACATGAGGTTACCGATAACGGGCAATCAACGGTTCCTGAAACATTTTGGCTCAGCCAAGTGTTGAACGCTGCTGACTCCTCGATAGTTCCTGGAACCGTTTTTGCTTTATTCGCCTTTCCGGCAATCCCCGGTGCGCTTCCCGTCTAATTTCATCGTCATCGGCATGCCTTTACCGGACTTCGACTTCGCATTGCGCACAACAGAAAATTCCGTGCTGGAGGCACTCCCCTCCACGTGGATGGTCGACGCCGTGGTATCGACGTCGTAGCTGATCTTCCCGCCCTGCGCCGAGTAATTCAGCACCTT
>JACOEJ010000121.1 GCA_024998645.1 Nitrospira sp. | reverse complement strand
CATCATGACGGTCCTGGTTCTCAGCGGAACAACTGCCTGGTGGAACCCGGCCCACGCGTCCCGACTCGCCGCGTCCGGTGGAGAATCGACCATCCAGAAGAATTGCGATCTCTGCTGGTCGCCCTCGATCAATGAATCATCCCCTCCTTCGACGCTGCAGCCGCATCGCCAACACCATCCATCAGGGAGCCGACCCCATCGATTGCCTAAAGGCCGGTACAAAATCACGCCGTACCAGAAACAGGCGCAGTCCTCGGCCTTGGGCCGAATATCCGGAAGAAGAATTCCCACCAGCCAACCCATCTACACCATCGACGGCGATACTCTTCGCATGGGACCGGAACGCATCAGAATCCGCGGCATCGACACACCAGAACTTACCGAACCACGCGGACCAGAAGCCCGGCAGCGCCTTGAGCAACTTCTCAAAGAAGGGCCAATCCGTATCGTGCCTCATGGACAGGACGTCTATGGCCGCACCGTCGCCGATGTATTTGTGAATGGAAAGAACGTGGCTGAGGTCCTCAGAAGTGAAGGGTTCGCAAAGCCGCCGTCCTAGTTGACCTCACCCCCACAAGAAATCACTTGGTCTCAGGTCCCAATCCTGGCAGGATGCCACAAGGTTCTTCTCCGGAATCGCAAGGCCATTGGCACTTTTATGCGGATAAAAACGTTCCAGCTGACCGCCTTCGGCGGACGATGAACTCAAACGTTGGGGGAGACAGCAATCGAACCTCAAAGCACTTCGAGCACTTCATCTGCGACAGAGACAACATGAGTGATGCCCGGATTCTTGCGCTCGTCCGTGGCGTTCACTCGACTGTCTACATCATGATGGTCGCTTCGATCTTTCTCCTGCTCTATGCCGGTTTGACAGGGTACGTCGGCCCCTGGCTGTGGGTTGCGCTGGGGCTCCTCGCTGTTGAGGCGGTGGTCTTCGCCGGCAACGGACTAAAGTGTCCTTTGACAGCGCTGGCCGTCCGCTATGGCGCTACGACCGGCTATGCCTTCGACACGATTCTGACTGAACGCACGATACGGTTCACGTTCAGGTTCTTCAGTGTCCTGATGGTAATTGGCCTAGTGTTGCTGACGCTGCGCTGGGCCGGCGTCCTCGGATGACTGTTGCTAATCCGTCACTTATAGGCACCGGAGCGGCTCCCTAGCCAGCGCGTCGAACGGAGTGCGTGGAGATTCCCGGGAGTGTGGACGAGGGGAGTTATGGCTTCTTTTTGTTCTTATCCGATTGGTTTTCTGAGAACAACAGCCCGCCGAGGCCTCTTTCCGATGCCCTGCAGAATCTCCCCACCATTGAAAACCAATCTCGTGCGCCTACAACACAATCCCACTTCTACTTGACATTCCTCCCTCAGACGGAGATTCTCTGCGCCAAGGAAGATATAGCTCAATCTGAATCTCCACTAGGCCCCCCTAGCATAAGGTCATCCTTGAGCAACCTACACCCCACAGTGGAAGCTGTGTCAGCATCAATCCGCATACGACCAGGCCGCTTCACCAACATACTCATAGCCATTGCGGCAGTGCTGATTCTCTTGAGCTTCGGAGGGTCGTTCGCCCGCTATGGATTAGGACACGACCATGTCTATGGACTGCTTGACCCCATGGAAACACTCTTTAACGTCAACCGTGAGCAAAATATTCCGACCCTCTTCTCCGTAGCTCTCATCCTCACCGCTGTATGCCTTCTTGCCCTGATCTCAGTGTTCAAGCGGCAACGACGGGATCCCGACACCTTAAGATGGATGCTTCTTACCGGTGGATTCAGTTGCCTCGCCGTCGATGAAGGGTGGTCTTTTCACGAAATGCTGACAGGGCCCATGCAAGTACTACTGGGAGACAAAAACCTGGGAATGTTCTATTTCACGTGGGTCATTCCTGCGATTGCAGGTGTAGCCCTGCTCGGAATCCTGTTTCTCGGATTCCTGCTTCGACTTCCTCCGTCTACACGAGTGACCTTCATAAAGGCCGGGTGTCTCTACCTCGGAGGAGCTATCGGTGTTGAGATGCTGGGTGGTCGCTTTGCCGAACTGCATGGGTACCAGAATCTGACATACGAGATATTCGCTCACCTCGAAGAGAGTCTAGAAATGGCTGGGATCATCCTGTTTGTGCATTCGCTGCTTTGGTACCTCGCTGAACAGTTCCCAGAAATTCGCCTCGTGATCCACCAAGAGCAAGCAAAAGGGGGGTATGCCGCCCCTGAATCTCGAGAGGAAGCTGCGACTTGATTCGCAAGGTGCAGAGTGGCATTCCCATCCAATTCAGAGACGAATCGGCAGAAAGTCAGGCACACGGACGAGCTACGATTTCTTGTTCTTACCTTCTTTGGGATTCTCTGAAAACAGCAGCCAGCCGAGGACGATGAATCCGATGGCGACGCCGGTGACGGCGAGCCAGGTTCCGAGCTTATCCATTCAATGACTCCTTATCGGCTCCGGACTGTAGTACGGCGACGACGGCCTTGTCGAGACGTTTCACCTTGCCCTGTCCATCCGTCGAGGCCAGTCGAGCAGACCCTTCCACGATCACGCGCCCGCTCGCCTTTTCTTTCACCACATGCGCGAAGGTCATGGAGGCGGCACTCAGATCCGATACAACGGTGTCGATGAACAGCGTATCACCGTACCGCGCAGGAGACCGATAGTCTAACTCCGCATGCACGACCACAAACACGGTCCCCTGGTTCATCAGACCGGACACCGACAGCCCCCGCTCTTCAAGATAGTGCGTCCGCGCCCGTTCAAAATATTTCAGATAGTTGGCGTAGTACACCACTCCGCCGCAGTCCGTATCCTCATAGTAGATTTTGACTTCCATGGAGGTTAGAGCGCGAGCGTGGGGAACTTCGGCAACGATGACTCTGTTACCCCGGTCAACTTCAAGACGATGTCGTATAACTGTTGTACCCGCTCGGCCTTGACCGGCTCAAAACCGTGACCGAGCACGCTATGATTGGCGGCGTCGAGCAGTGGTTTCATGGTCGGCCACTCGCGCACAAATGCGTGACCCAGTGAATCGCCCAGTTCCGCGAGAGCACGGAACTGACTCGGCAGCGACATTTTGTACTTGCCGTCGACATCGTCCAACCAGGACGTCCGG
Organism: Nitrospira sp.; assembly: GCA_024998645.1. Classification (GTDB taxonomy): domain Bacteria; phylum Nitrospirota; class Nitrospiria; order Nitrospirales; family Nitrospiraceae; genus Nitrospira_D. The sequence continues at coordinate 2,185 of JACOEJ010000121.1, read as the reverse complement.
CAAGCTTCCTGAAGCGCCTGCGGAAGCTGCTCCGGCAGCACATCCCAGGTCTTGATCTTGTGCTGTTTGAACAGCAGCCGCTGAGCAAACGATTCGAGCGCGCGCACCAGAGCGATCATCGCCGCTTCAGGATCATGAACCACATGGAGGCGACGACTTACGTGAGCAAGCAGATCGAGACTCAGCGAATCTTTGACCGCAGCGGGATCGAGCACGAGGCGTTCGAGAAAGCCGGCGTTGGCTTTGATCCCCGGCAGGACGGCTTTCAGTCCCGGGGGTCCGCCCCAGAGCGACGCCATTTCTAATGCCTTCGTGGCGATCTTCAATTTGTCCCAGGCCTGCCGATAGTGGAATCGCTCCCAGAATTCATAGCCCTCGGCAAGATCGGCGAAGGCGCGATACGTCGGCTTCTGCCCGCCGCTCACTCGCGTTTCGATTTCTCGAAACAGTCTGGCAGCGGCCTGATACATCCCGCGATTGAACAGGTCGGCAGCCTCATGCCGTGAGACCAGCGCCACATCGTCCCAAAGATTGCCCTGTACCCAGCGCATCGACCGGCCATTGAGTGGAATCGGTTCACCCTCGTCCCCCTCGCTCCACGGCAGCAGGGCCACCGTTCGTGAGCTGATCGGGAGCGTCACCAGCGTCAACGCCCCGGCCATGGCCGGAGTGGCACCGGTGAGATCGAGCACCAGATCGCCTGAGTGGACATCCCACGTCTTCAGCAAGTCCGGCAGCGCACCGGCCAGCGCGTGGTGGCAGGCTGCCACGTCGATCGTATCAGCCAGCGTGACCCAATCCCAGCGCCTGGGCATATGTTCAATGTTCGGTTGAACGGCCGATTCTACTTGCCCCTTTGCAGACTCCGGCAACACAAAGCAGAGCGCTTCCGGCTGGAGCCGATTGATGACATAGACTGCCGCCGCCGCATCGTCGGTAAACGCGACCAGCAACACCTTCGTTGGTTGTTCGTGAGCCATTGCGCGCGGACTATAGCATCGGCCAGAGAGGTGATCAATTCTCGGCCGGGCAATGTGCGTTCTGCTTGACGGTCTCTGGAATCCGGCTTAGACTTTCCTCCATTATCCATGCCTCTTTGCTCACTCACCACACAAGGCGAGGTTCTACAATGACCTGGTGGTACTGGCTCTTGCTCGGTTTGCTCCTGCTGGGCGCCGAGATGATGACCCCCGGGGGGTTCTACATTCTGTTTTTCGGCCTTGCCGCCCTGGTGGTCGGAGCAATCGCGTGGCTGGAACTCGTCCCGGGAGAGTCCATGCAATGGCTGCTCTTCTCCGGTATCGCCATCGCATCGTTGCTGCTGTTTCGCGGCCCCCTGCTGGCCCGTATCAATGCCGCAGAAGTCAAACATCCCGACGTTGATTCGATGATGGGCGAAATCGCCATTCCCGTAGACACACTGGCCGCCGGAGCCATCGGAAAAGTCGAGCTCAGAGGCACCACATGGTCAGCGAGGAATGCCGGCCTCATACCGTTAATCAAGGGACAACGGAGCAAAGTTACCGGCATGGACGGTCTGACATTATTGATTACCGGCGAATAACGGGAACCTTTCACGTGAGGACAACATTATGGATGGTGGTATGAGCGGCGGATTTCTGGTCACACTTTTGTTGGCCCTGTTCGTCATCTATGTCTTCGCAAAGACGGCGGTTGTCGTCCCGCAGCAAAGCGCCTATGTCGTCGAGCGACTGGGAAAGTATGCGGCGACTCTGGACGCCGGCTTCCACATCCTGCTCCCCTTCATCGACAACATCCGTTACAAACATTCGCTCAAAGAAACCGCGATCGATATTCCCGAGCAGGTCTGTATCACCCGCGACAACGTGCAGGTCTCGGTCGACGGCATCCTGTACCTCAAAGTCTTGCATCCGCAGCGTGCATCCTACGGCATCAGCGACTATGGCTTTGCCCTGATCCAGCTCGCGCAAACGACCTTGAGGAGCGAGATCGGAAAGATCGAACTCGACCGCACGTTCGAGGAACGGACTAATATCAACGTTCAGGTGGTCAACGAGCTCGACAAGGCCTCGGATCCATGGGGCGTCAAAGTCCTGCGCTACGAAATCAAGAACATCACGCCCCCGAAAGACGTACTCAACGCGATGGAAAAACAGATGCGCGCCGAGCGGGAAAAGCGCGCGGTGATTCTCACATCGGAAGG
>JACOEJ010000120.1 GCA_024998645.1 Nitrospira sp. | reverse complement strand
TAAGCCCTCCAAGGCCGATGATACTGCTGCCGCGAGGCAGTGGGAAAGTAGGACGATGCCGGGTTACAAAAAGAAGCCTGCTGGTGAAAGCCAGCAGGCTTTCTTATTTTGTGGGCCTGGTGCGTGTCAGGCCGAATATGTAATTGGCCGGCACGCAACACCCGATGCGATGTCTTTTCTCTCTGATGCTTTCCGACAGGCAAGCGGGTATGCTGCCGCGACCCACGAGAGACTACTATGCATACGTCATCGCGCGGGATGCCGCCGCTCTATACGCAAGTCCTCATTGCCGTCGCCGCCGGCGCGTTCCTCGGCGCGATCTTTGGTCAGGAGCCCTACCTCGGCGGCCTGCGCAATGAACAGTTGGGCAAGCTCGGCCTTTTCGTCGTCACGCTCCTGAAGACGCTCGCTATTCCTCTCATTTTCTTTGCGATCCTCGATGCGCTGATCCGTACCAGCATTCCGCTGCGCCAGGGTGGTAAGTTGCTGGTCATTTGTCTGGTGAATGTCTCCGTCGCCATGGCCCTCGGCCTGGCCATCATGAATATCTGGCAGCCGGGCCTGGCCTGGCTGGGTCACGTTGATGAACTGCTCCACCTCGTGCCCGGCACAACGCTCTCGTCGTCAGCGCTGGCCAATGTGCAGGCCGGATCGCAGAACCCGATCGAGTATCTGGCCTCCTACATTCCCCGCACCATCGCGGATCCATTTTCCAGCAACAACATCATCGGTGTCGTCCTCCTCGCGCTCGTCCTTGGCGCCACCCTGCGGCTGCTACACGGCCGGTCAGGCCAAGCGGGTGGGGCGGTTGCAGTGGTCGTGGGAATCATCGAACGCATCTATGGATGGCTCGTGCAGATCCTCGGCTGGATCATCCTGGTTGTGCCGCTCGCAGTCTTCGGCGTCGTCGCGCAGGTTGTGGGCAAGTCGGGTGTCGGCGTCTTCTCCGTGCTGTGGATCTTTCTCGTCGCCATGCTCGCGGGGCTTGCCATTCACTCGCTCATCTACTATCCGCTCGTCGCCTGGCTGGTGGGGAAGAAGTCGCCCAAGGTCTACATAGGGCAGGGGGCCGATGCGATTATGACAGCCGTGTCCTGCAACAGCAGCCTTGCCACCGTGCCGGTCACCCTCCGGTGTCTGGAGCGCATGAACGTCTCGCCGCAATCCTCCCGTCTCGCCGCCTGCGTCGGCACGAACCTCAACAACGACGGCATCACGCTCTATGAAGCTATGGCCGCGCTCTTTCTCGCCCAGGCGCTGGGCTACGATCTGCCGATGGCGAAACAGGTCTTGATCGTCCTCGCCTCCATCATCGCAGGGGCCGGCGTCGCCGGCATTCCGGAAGCGGGATTGATCGTGTTACCGCTCGTGCTGGCCGCCGCCGGCCTGCCCGATCACGTGATCATCGCGGCGATCCCGCTCATCATGACGGTGGATTGGATCATCGCCCGCGCCCGCTCCGGCGTGAACGTCATGAGCGATATGCTCGTCGCCATCCTCCTCGATGCCGGGCAGGCAACCCCGGCCGCTGTGCCGGTTGTGGTCCAGCCTCAATCAGAAACGGCTCCTCCCGCAGAGCCCCAGAGATTCTGAAATGCATTCCTTATCTCCGAGGGTGCATATTAGTGTATATACGATTAGGACGATCACTGTCAGGCCGAATCCTCTTCGTGGTGTATACGATACGAAGGAGAAACCATGAAAAAGAAACCATCCGTATCATCAGCGCAAGGCAGGCGAGCCGTAAAGAGCGTCACGCATATGCCGGACGCGCAGATTCATTTCTCCGACATTCCGGAGGCCACGGACGCAGAAGTAAAGCGTATGCGTCGGGTCGGCAGGCCGGCTAGCGGCAGGGCGAAGCAGTTGATCGCGATTCGTCTCTCTCCGACGCTGTTGAACCAGCTTCGCAAGATGGCCGCGAAGCAAGGGAAGCCCTATCAATCCCTGATTCATGAGCTCTTAGAAAAAGCGGCTGCGAAAGCTGCCTAAGGCGTGCCTGTGGTGAAGCAAGCTTCGGTGCTGGGTGAGCGCGAGCGAAGTCTGCTGGGGACGAGCAGGCGTATCGCCACTTGAGGTCGCACTGTGCGACCTCAAAATTAGAGAAGAAGTACGATGGCCAGTTCCGCATCGGCTTCAAAGCCTGACGGAGCATCCTGGACATTTGCCGGTCGCCAGTGTAGGTTGCTTCGCAGTGGCAAGGACTCCTCCCAAATACTTCTTGATGATCCGCCAGTTTCACCTGGCCGACTTCCTTACGCTGGCCAACGGCGCCTGCGGGCTTGCCGCTGTGCTGTTGAGCATGCGCTACATGGGCAACCAGTCGGCGTCCCATTTTCTTGCGGCCACGGCCCTGGCGCCGGCGGCCCTGCTCTTTGACTGGCTCGACGGCCGGGTCGCCCGCTGGCGGCACATGCAATCGCCTCTCGGGCGCGAGTTGGATTCGCTGGCCGATGTCATCTCGTTCGGGGTCGCGCCCGCGGCGCTCGGATTCGCCGCAGGCTTGCGCGGAGGGTGGGACTGGATCGTGCTGATGTATTTCGTCTGTTGCGGAGTCAGCCGGTTGGCCCGGTACAACGTGACCGCCGAAACCCTTTCCGTGGGCAAGGACAAGGTGGCCTACTTCGAAGGCACTCCCATTCCAACCACGGTGCTGCTGACAGGCGTCCTGGCTCTGGCCGCCTGGCAGGACCGGCTGGGCGAGCAGCTCTACTGGGGCGTCTGGACCATCGGTCCCTGCGACCTGCACCCCTTATCCTTCCTGTTCGTCCTCTCCGGAAGCTTGATGATCAGCACCATCCGCATTCCAAAACTGTAGGGACGTCAAACTTCTCCACCGTCTACTCGTATCCCCTCAGGACTCCGTACGTTTCTCTACCCATTCACCAGTCAAGTCCCCTGCGAGGCTGGTGAATTTTCGCCGGGAAAGGGGTAAGCTCCGGCGGTCATGACGATTCGAATAGGAGTGAAATCAGTCCGTGAGTGATGAGTTAGATGTACTCAAGGCGGTGACTGCCGACTTAGAAGGGGCCGGCATCCCGTATATGGTCACCGGCTCAATGGCGGCAAACTTCTATACCGTCCCTCGGATGACTCGTGATATCGATTTGGTGGTGGAGCTGTCAGAACGGGATGTGGATCGGGTGACTCGCTTGTTTCAACAGGACTACTATATCGATCGGGACATGGTCCAGCGAGCCGTACGAGACCATGCCATGTTCAACATGATTCACAATGCCCTGGTGGTCAAGGTAGACTGTGTTGTGCGAAAGGAGACTGAATACCGTCGAGAGGAGTTTGCGCGGCGCCGTACAGTTTCCATTGCAGGTCAGCAGGTCTTCATCGTGTCACCAGAAGATCTCATTCTCTCCAAGCTTGATTGGGCGAAGGAGAGCCGATCTGAGATGCAATTAACGGATGTCCGGAACTTGCTCAATTCAGTCCAAGGTCTCGATACAGCGTATTTGTCTGGATGGGCAGACCGATTGGGCCTGTTATCACTCTACCGCGAGGTGTCAGCGTGAATGACACACCGGCGGACATAGATCAACGCTACCGCGCCATGCTCATGCAGCGGACGGGTGAAGAGCGGCTCATCATGGGCTGTGCTATGCGGGACACCGCCCGCACCCTCGTGGAGGCATCCCTCAGAGAACGCGACCCTCAAGCCACGGTCGAGACCATTCGAAAAGGGCTCTTCCTGCGCTTCTACGGGCAGGAGTTCCATCCCGAAACCCGCGTCAAAATCCTTGCCGCCATCGAGTCCGCCGCCCTTCCTATCCCTGGATAACACCATTCACCAGCCGTTCGTTTCTCCATCTCCTCACGATTCACCACCCCGGCCAAACTCAGCACCCAGAACTCAGCATTTCCGAACAACACTCAGGACCAGGCGCTCGGCCCTCAGGACTTCCGATCAGCACGCAGGCCTTTCCTCCCATCACCGGCTCGCCCGCATGCTGCTCTCCTGAAAATGATTCGGCAGCAGCATGATGCAGTTGGGGTTGAATCCCTGCGCTTTCAACGTGTCGATGCTCCCCACGACTTTGTCGTTCTTCAGGTCGATCACCGTGATGGATCCGTCGCTCAGGCCATCCAGATTCAGCAGGCTATTCTGGACGAAGAGGTACTGTTCATCGGGCGACAGCACACTATGATGGGCGCCGGCAGCGGCGGCAATCGTTTTGAGGAACTTCGGCTGCCGCGGATCGGTATTGTCATACAGATTCACATACCCCGGCTTGGCCGTGGTGACGAACAACCGGTCCCCTTTTTTGTTGTACAGCATTTCCAGCGGCATGCCCTGTTCACGTGGACCGAAGTCATCGACCTGATTGAAGGAAAACGACCGGGCCTTCGGATCCCAGACTCCGGCCCACAGCGTCCCTTCCATCATATTGGTGATGTGCACCACGGGAGGATCAGCCTTCGGGCTAAACATGATTTCGACGGGAGCGGATTTCGCGGGAGAAGGTTTCATCGAGATTTTGTGCGTTGAGAGCACGTTTCCGGTACTGGCTTCCAGCACCGTGACCGATTCACCCACCTCGGACATATCCGGCTTCACGCTGCTGGTCACGAGCACCCGGTCGATGCCGTTGTGAATCGCAATCCCGTGCGGATACAGAATAAAGGCTTCCGCTGGTGCCGCAGCGCTCACCGTTTTGATCGGCTTATCACTTCGCGCATCGCCCATAATCACATTGCTGGAGCCCATGCAGGTGAGGTACCAGGTCCGGTTATCTTCCGAGACGACGAGATCCTCGCCGACCAGGCAGTCCGGCACCTCAATCGCGCGCAGGCGATAGGGGAAGTGCGTGAGGTCCACGACGTGCAACAGGCTTTTTCCCAAGGACGTGATATAGGCTTTGCTCCGGTCGCGGTTGAAGAAGATGTGGTGCGCGACGAGGTCGGGCGGGAGGGGAATCTCCATCAGGATCTTCCCGAAGTCCGCAGAGTCGGGATCGATGTCCATGATGGCGATGCCTTCGCGCCGCACCGGCTGACCCGGCTTGCTCTCATAGTTCAAGAGAGCCAAAATCTCCGCCGAGGCCAGCGTTGTCCAGGAGAGGAACAGGAGAACAGTGAAGAAGGGGAGTCGGAAGCGTCGCATGGTAGCCTCCTTTCTGGTGGGAATAGAGAAAACGGTACTCTTCTCTCGGGCTCGAATCAATGGGGGAATACTCTGAGGCCGATTCCCCCTAGTTCCGCAGTTCTCGTCTTCAGCCCATACCCCCCCCAACTCAGCACTCAGGACCAAGGACTCAGCACTTCCCAACTCCACCCTGAGAGGGGGGCATTGCTGGAGTTCCCGGCGGGTTTTGGCTACACTACGCGCAGGAGAGAC
>JACOEJ010000017.1:19368-49076 GCA_024998645.1 Nitrospira sp. | reverse complement strand
ACCGGCGCTACACCGTGTTCGGGGAAATCTTTCGCGGCATCGAAGTCCTGGATAAGATCGTCGCCGCCGCCCGCGACGCCGCCGATAACCCGCTGGAGCCGATCACGATGACCGTGACGGTGAAAGAATAGTCGTTCCTCAGACCCGCCCTAATTCGTCTTCACCAAGCCCAGTGCTTTGATTGAGGCCCGGGCCGCGGCACTGGCTTTACTTGCGGGATTGAGCAACTGACCGGGATCGGCGTGAACGCCGGCGGCCGACACGCGCTTGCACTGTTGAATCACATCGGTGAGGGGCGCAAGGACCTGACTCCGGCGGGGATCTGAATCCGGAAGCTGCGTGAGAATGGCTTCTGCATCACCGGCGGCTGCTTCGCAGTGATGGACGATAGCCTTGGCGTCCCCCATGCCGCCATGCGCCATCATGTCCTCCACGTTCTTCATCAACGCATCTCTCCGTTCTTGCAGTGTCGGCTCGGATGCATGAGCCGTACGAAGCCCGAACGAAAGACCGCCGGACAAAACGGCAGCAACAAGACTCGCATACACAACACGACCGACGGATACGTGAAGCTTTCTCACCGGCTCTCCTTAATAGCGCCCGGGCGACTCTTTCATGGTCGTTAACGTGCGATACAGTGCATGGAACTCTTCCGTGGTCAACGCCGGATTCTGCAACTGCGCCAGCGCCGCCTGATCGATCTTGGACTCAACCGTGTCGTCATAGTTTGACGAAGCGATCGTCACGAAGCGTGGAGGAAACAATCGTTCCGGCAACAGAATCCCCACGCCCAGGTTGTACTTCAGCGCCAGGCGGATCGCCTCCCGCGCCTTATCGGCGGGCACGTCCCGGCCAAGGCCGACGTTCTGCGGCGGCCGGCCCAGTTTGGCGAACTGAAAGTGAACGTTCGTCAAGCCTGCCTGAGTAAATTCTTCGGTAAGTGTCGCCGTCTGGCTCCGATACTGATCGGCCAGCACAACTTCGACACGGCTCACCGAGGAAACTGCTGTTCCCTCGGCCATGACAGCCGATGTCCCCATCGCGCTGACACAGATAGCCATTGCGAGCGCACACGCATATCTCTGTAGAGTCATGCCCTATCTCGCGTCGAAGGTAAATCCGACCGACGCGCTCCCATTCTCTGCCACCGTGATGTCTTGTTCCTTCTCCCCAAGAACCGGATGCCACGCCTTGATGCGATAGGTGCCGGCCGGAAGATCCTTGATGGCAAAGGTGCCCTCCGTTCCAGTAATGGCATAGTAGGGATTGTCCACGGCCAGTCCGTGTCCCTGCATGAAGGGGTGCATACCGCATTGCATGGTGACCCCGCGCCGGTTTCCGGTGAACCGGACGATGTCGCTCGTCCCCGCTTTCGTCAGGGCCGGCCGGTGAAACATGATGAAAATATGTTCCCGGTCCCGTTCGTAGAACTGCAAATCGTGGGCAACCGAATCCAGATTGACCACGCTGAGCAGATGCTCATTTCTCACGACTGAGACGAACGGCACGAACTGGCAGATATTCGCCTCGAGTTTGGTCTCCTGAAACTCGAACGGCTTCCCCTTCGCCACTCCCTCGATCGTCACCACCACATCTTTCAAGCCCTGCTGTTCGCCGACCGACACCTCGCGCAGCAGCCGATAGCCCGACCCGTCGGACAGCGCCCCGCAATAGACCCGATCATAATACCGTCTCAGCTCAAACCGCTGGGGATCCGGAATGTCACCGGCAAATTGCACCTTTCCGGCCACCGTGCCCCCGTTGGATACCGCCGTTTCCTCGTAGGCCGCTGCCGGAGTTGCTCCGATCATGGACCCGCTCAGAATCAGAGAGCCGAAGAAATACGTTACGAATCGATTTGTACGTGTTGCCATATGTCCCACCGTAAAAAATACATGGGGGAGCGTGAATGCTCCCCCATGGTCTGAGTGATTTAGACCGGCCTGGCACACTGTGTCGGCAGCGCCCTCGCCTCGTGAGCGAGGACGCTGCCGGATTGCTGCTTACCGTCCCATCATCGATGTCCGCGAGACGGTTCCGTTGTCGCTCCCAAGCTCCGCCTTCTTGCTGGCCGGAATTTGCGGGGTCAACGGAAGGACCCGCTGATCATCGGTCGGAAGGACCTTGAAGAGTCCCCATTGCCCGGCGTTCGCAAAGCCCGGACGCTGGTTCTTCCACATGTAGTCGCCGACGATCTTATTCGGACCGCCTGCTCCTCCCGTCAGATAGGCGTTGATGACTTCTGAACCGCCGAACTCCATGGTGCTGACCTGGTCGGCACCCTGCATGTACGGCTCATGCGGCCATTCGTGTCCGTCCACGGTGAACAACTGCACCTGCTCGCTGAATGCGCCGAGCACGTGCACCGCCACCGGATCGCCGACATGCGCCTGCAACAGCGGCGTCGAGGGCGCGTCGCCGGTCTTCACACAACTGAAGACCTCGGACACGTCACAGCCCTTTTCCATCCGCCACGCGGTCGGTTCAGACCGGTAGTTGACCGCCGTGATACCGGCGACCTGTTGGATGTAGGGCATGAAGCTGACACCCACGATGTTGTCCTCGTCCTGGAACATCAACGAGAAATCGCGGTAGTTCTTCCGATTGTCGTTCCCGGGGATCGTCCGATCCACGATCACGTCGGCGCGCCAGCTGCTCTTCATTGTAATGTCGTTGCCCGTCACCGGATCGCGGTAGCGCGATCCCTTCGGACCCACGATGATCGACCCGAACAAGCCGTTCCGTGGATTCTCCACCACGTTCCCCCAGTCTTGAATGAGGGCAGCCAGTTCTCCGTACTCCGGATGCGCGAAGTACGTGTAGGTCTTGCTCTGACCCGGAGCGATCGTTTGATCGCCGGGGTTGTTACCGACATTGGCCCCGAACGAATCTTTCGGATCGAACGCCATCATATCGACGTGGAATCCGGCCCGTTCCTTGGCCATCTCGTTCTTCAGATTGATCTTCACACAATCCCCGACGTTCACGTGCAGGGTCAGCGGGCTCGGCCGCAATTCGCCGGCCTTCACCCGTCCACGATCCTCGTCGAGCACGTACATCTTGCCCTGCTGATTTTCGAGCACCATCTTCCGTTCGAGATCGACTTCCATCGTACCCGGTGCACCCTCGTGATACCGGATGACTTGATCGATCGCCGCCACGTTGAAGCTCTTCACCGGCGCGTCTGCCGGGCAGACCGACGGCGCGGACTTCTGGATCTCCTCGCGGCTTGGCAAGGGTTTCAGATCCCCTTGCAGCTCATCGAACACCCGGAAGATACCCCAGCTGCCTTCCGCGAAATGGGAAGCGCGGCCGCTATAGTAGAGATAGTCGCCGGCCTGCTTCTGCGGTCCTCCCGCGGCAGGAATCGCCGGGTCGTACCGTTCACCGATCACCAGGTGCACCGTGCTGCGCGGCATGGCCATGGTGGCGTACCGCTCCATCGGGAACCAGTGCCCGGTCACGTGCCAGGTGTGCACTTCGTTGGCCGATCCGACCAGCGCCCGAACCAGGATCGGATCGCCGAGATAGCTCCGCAACAACGGCGTGCCCGGATCTCCGTGAATACCAGACACAAACAGCTTCGACGGATCCGGATTGTTGGCCAGGCGCACGCTCAACGGCTCCACACGCATGCTGTAGCCGCTGCCCGTCGTAGCTTCGCCGCCGTTCAGGAACGTCATCGCTGACTTATTGATACGCTCCGGGAACTGATGGGACGGCGGACCATCCACCGTCACCGCCCCCATGCGGGCCTGCGGATTGTCGGTGGTGATCAGCTCCGCCGACCGGGCATTGCTGTCCATGATATGCATCATGACTTCGCGGAAACTGCCCCGGATATGGGCCGAGACCGGCTCCAGGGTGTGAATGTCCGCGATGGGACCGCTCCGGAGTTCCTTTCCGGTATACGGGTCATGATAGGTCGATCGCGGCGGCTCGGTGATGAACGCTGAGAACAGACCATGTCCCCAGGTATCGGTACCGAACACGTGATCGTGCCAGTAGACCGTCCCGAGATCCACGTCCACATACCAGCGCTCACGAATGAACTCGACGCTCGCAATGTCGTTCTTCTTGTGCGCGTACTTCAACGGAGCATCGAAGGTAATCGTATTGCCCTTGATGTCCTTAATCCGCGCGACTTCGAAATACTTCGGATCATCCATGGCCACACCGAGTTCGGTATTGACATGGAACTTCACTGCACTCTTCACCGTGATGCTGCGTGCCCCGGCTTTCGTATCCGCCGTCAAAGTCGTGTTACCGGGAAGAGGCATTCCCTTGTCCGGTTGCGGATCTTCCAGCATGGTAAAGGCCCGCAACGACATGTCGTACGAGAATCCGATCGTCGGACCGTCGGACGCGCTCGTGTCGAACTGGAAGAAGTGCGGATGGAGGTTGATCTTGTTCGCCCATCCCGTCCGCGCATCGTCCGGGATTTCGTTCTTGAAGATCACATCCACGCAATCGTGCACGTTCCCGCGAATCACCAATGGCACTTGCTTCTTGGGATTCTTACGGACTTCCTCTTCCTCTTCATGCAGCACATAAATCATGCCGATCGGATCCACCACCGCGGCGGTTTTCGGAGTCGCCGGCTTGAGGGTAATCGGCAAGGTGATCGAATGGATATTGAAATACTTTCTCGGCGCATTTTCCGGACAGAGACTCCAGGGTCCCTGCGCTCCAGGCTTGGGAGGCTCTGTGCCCCTCGTGCCATCCTCACGGACACGGAACGGCTCCAACCAGGGCGCGCCGCCATGATTGGGCGCAAACGGAGGCCGCTTCCCGAGGTGCGGACGCAACCAGGGGAACGCCAGCTTGCCCGTCTGCGGATCGAACGTGATCGCCGGACGCTGCAACGGAGTCGGCGAGACATAATCCGCCCACTTGTGCGGCGTCTCCGGCTCGTTCATCGCCCGCGTACCATCCCACTTCCAGTTCACCACCGTCGCATCGTGCGCCTGCGCCTGCTTGACCTGATCTTCGGTCTTGCCCGGCAAGCCCTGCGGCGGCAGCATGTACTCAACCCAATCCTTGATCGAGACCTTTACGGGATTGGCTTTCCAATCCGTCTTGTCCTTCGTGATTTCGTATTTCTTGCCGCCGTACCAGTCCACCAGGGTGCCGACCAGCTTATCGGAACTGACCGCCTGCTTGATCTTGCCCTTGCGGTCCGGCAACTCGACGAGCGGCTTCATCACGTCGGTTTGAACGCCCGGCGTCTGCAGCGTGTTGTACACGCGCCAGAACCCCCACATGCCCGTCACATAGTGCTGCGGGATATGGCAATGGAACACAAACTCACCGGCCAATGCCTGCAATCCGCCCGATCCGCCTTCGATGACTTCATCGTAGATCTCGGACGGACCGATGGATTGCACATCCAACCGGTCGGACGTGTCGCTGATCGGCGGGAACTTCACGGGACCGCTCTTCGACAACGTCGGATCGAGCTTGCTCGTGCCGGGCTGTCTGGCCCAGCGGATAGATCCGCCATGCAAGTGATGCGAGTGCACGATTTCGGATCCGCCGATCATGCGGAACTTGGCCGGATCCCCCAGGTAGGAACGGGGAATCGTGGTTGCCGGATCGCCGAACGTGTAAGAACCGTAGCCCTGCGACTCGTCGGCAAATCCGACCAGATGCGCTTGAATCTCCAAGCGCTCGCCGTGCGGCTCGCTGCGATAGTTGAGCAGGCGCGCCGCCGGACGATAGGTGTCCGTATGGGCATCGCGCTGCGGCAACATGTCGCCTTTGCGGTCCAACAAGCGGAACGTCTCGTCGCCCGCCTCATGATAGAAAATGACGAATTCGCGGAAGTCCGAGGCGTTCGCCAGGTCGATCATGGCCTCCCACCCGCTCTTCATTTCCTCTCCCGTAAACGGGCTGAGGAACCGTGCCCCGCGCGGCTCGACGACGATCGATCCCAACAAGCCCAGGGAATACTGATCGCGGCTTGCATGGCTATGGAAGGCGCGGCCGCCTTCCTGCAAATCGATCGGAAGGTACCATTCGAACTCGCCCGCTTTTCCCGTCGGAACCAGCGCCTCGGGATTCATGGCATTCGCCGGCTTCCCCGTGCTGGCCACAAGCATCTGCGAACCGTTCACGATCATGTTCGTGGGCTCATTCTCAATCTGATTGCGCAACGTAATCCGCAGGCAATCGCCCTGGTTCGCCCGAATCACCAGCGGTTGAATCAGATCGCCCTGCAACCCGTTCGAAATGGCGCCGCCGGCAAACGTCGGATCCTCACTGTCCCGCGCCGCCTTGTTTTTTGCTTCTTCCTCACGAACACCCGCTACATTCTCGGTCAACGCATACATGTAGCCCGGATAAAAATCGCCGAACCGGTTCACCGTGATCTCGACATTCATCGCCGTGATGTCATACGCGCGGACCGGCGCAGTCACCGGGCAGCGAGCGCCCTGCGTCACTTGCACCTTATCCGGATCCTCCGCTACCAGCAGCACACCCTGCTGCATCGCATGGGCCCCGGCGCCTTGGAACGGCCCCTTACTCTTAACCTCCCGCTCAACCTGCTCGATCGCCTTCGACATCTTGTCCTGCAGCACCGGACCGGCCTGCGCATGCACCGGCGTCGCCACATCAGCATTGTGATCGACGGCGATATGCCCATCATGCGACATGACCGCGCCTGCAGGCATGGTCCCGGCCAACCCAATACAGGTCGTCAGTCCCAACACTCCCACTCGCACCCACTTCGTTGATACACCCATACGTCCAGCCTCCTCCATCAAACAAACCGTCTAGGCACCATTCACTTCTACTGACCGCATAAACCCGACCCTATCGAATTCGAAGTCTGGTGAAGGCCAACTTTCATCGGAGGGATCGTCAGGAGGCCGGTCCTTTCTTTCCCGCTCCTCCACCAGACAGCTCTCAATTTCATTCACATAAGAAGGCCGACTACGCCTGCGTATACGGATCGGGGGTAGAGCAAATTGTGTTCCCCTTGTCCAACAAGGAACGTTTCGGCGATTTGCCAGGAATCGATGGCAAATTAGAAAAACGAGCAACTGGCGCAATGGGGCGACACTGCCCCATTGCGCCAGTGACTCACGCACAAATATTTGATGTTATGAATGTCTCAGATTTCTACGAAGATAGGCTGAATGGGGCGCCTGCGCCCCATTCAGCAGTCACCTGAACCGATGTGCGTGAATAGCAAATGAAGAGACTTGCGCGGCAGTACAAACCGGCTTAGAAACCAGAAGAGACCCACCGCATTCCGCCACGAGAAATCTTGCGCTGGTGATGCCTCCGCATTATAGTACCCCCTCTCTTAATCACGGTGCGTACCCCCATGCATGGACATCCCCGCTGCTCTGGATACACATCACGACCTGTGAAGCATCGTGACATCATCAATACAGTCCTCTTCGTGATACTCATGGGCACATCGAGCCTGCTCGCAGCAACCGCAGCAACGCCCGATGTATCCGGTCGCATCGCAGCAATCACCGAACAAGCCAAGAGCTCTCCGATGCAGACCGTGTCAGAAGGCCCGTTCCTCATGGGCACGGCCCGAACCAACCACGAACTGTTCAGCCTCGACCTTCAATATGACGACACGGAACAACCGCAGCGGCGCGTATGGCTCAACCGGTATGAGATCGATCGGGATGAGGTGAGTCTGGGACAATTCCTACTGTGGCTCAGCCAGCAACAGCGCCCGCTCTCCGAGGGCCTGCGCAAACTGATTGAGCATGTCACGACTGTCCATGCACTGCCGCCGGATACACTGGCACGCTGGCCCGCGCTGTATGTCACCTGGTCCGAGGCTTCGGATTTTTGCCGTGCACGGGGAAAACGCCTCCCGACCGAAGCCGAGTGGGAAAAAGCCGCGCGCGGAGAACAGGCCAATCTGTTTCCGTGGGGGCCTCAATCGCCGACGCCGGCGCTGGCGATGTTCGGACAGTACCACGTGCACGAGATTCCCATTGTGGCGCCCGTTGACAGTGGCGAAATAGGGCGCAGCCCCTACGGCCTGCATCACATGGCGGGCAATGCGGCCGAATGGGTCGAAGACTGGTTCGGGATTGACTACTATGCGACCATGCCGGACCATGACCCGCAGGGACCGGTCAGCGGACGGTACAAAGTGGCGCGCGGAGGATCCTGGAAGAGCGCGCCCGCATTGCTGCGTACAGCCACTAGAAGCGGCGCATCGCCGGACCAGCGGACTGCGACCATCGGATTCCGCTGCGCGCGATCCATTACGTCTGCCTCCCTTCCGACTCCATGAGGACCTTTATGTATTGGATATGTCTATTGTTGACGATTGGGCTCAGCTTCGGCCCAATCACGCCGGCGCTTCCAACTGCTTCACTCGACCGCGAACACCCCGGCTGGAGAAGCTACACCAACGCCCGCTTCGGATTTTCTGCCCGCTACCCCGATACCTGGAAACTCGGCAATCCGCTGCCGGACGGCATTGGCATTACGTTCCAGCCGCCGATCGATCAGAGCCTCGTCGCGCTATCCGGTCACATGAATATCCTGGAGGGCACAAGCCAGGATAGACGACAGACCCTCGATGAATTCGCCGCCGCGCATCGCCGGATCATCACGGACCTCTACAGCAAGAAGAAGGTCGAGATCGCGTGGCAACCGGATCAGGCGACGACCCTCGCGAGGTTCCCGGCCAAACGCCTGGCCTTCACCTATCAGGACGACCAGCATCACGCAATACTGGAGCTCCATATTTTTTCTTTGGGACGCAACGAAGGCCGCGGGGTGCGGATCAAGATGCCGGCATCGGCACAAGACCAATTGATGCCGGACATCACCAGAATGCTGGAGACCTATCAACCCGGGCGGGATCAGAATGCGGTGAGCCCTCTGGCGCCGAAACCCGATAATCCCAAAGCTGCGCCCCGCTCATGATCGGGAACCGGCGCGACGCGCCGGCCACTCCATCATACGTCACGGACCTTACCGCGCTGTCCGCAGCCGATCCGGCAGATGCGTCAGATCAATGAGCGATCCATCGGCAAGGACAGCCGCGTGTTCGATGACACTCCGTAGCTCACGCAGATTACCGGGCCAGGGATAGTGGCGAAGGCGCCGCCGTGCCCGGGGTGTGAAATTCTGCCATATGAGCTGGTCGTCAGTACCGCCCACCTGACAAGTCCTGAGAACCCAGTGGGCCAAGACGTCGATATCGTCGACCCGCTCGCGCAGCGGACGGAGCAGAATCGGAACGACGTTCAGATGCCAATAGAGATCTTCACGGAACTCGCCTCTACCGCAGAGAGATTGCAGATCCTGCGTCGATGCAGCCATGACGCGCAGGTCTACATCATAATACCGTTCCTCCCCGACCCGGCGCCCACGGCACTCTTTTAATGCGCGCGCGACTTTTGCCTGCAGCCGGGGGCTGAGGCCGCCGACCTCGTCCAGAAACAGCGTACCGCCGTGCGCCGATTCCAACAGGCCGGGCTGCGGACCGGTGGAAAGCGCGGCGCCGAACAATTGTGCTTCCAGCGTCGATTCGTCACCGGCGATACAGCCGACGGATACGAACGGCTTCGACTGATGTACGCTACGCGTATGAATCGTTCGCGCCAGATATTCTTTGCCTGTGCCCGCTTCACCGGAAATCAGCAGAGCGGCCTCCGTCGCCGCCACCCGCTCAACGACTTCCCGCACCGCCTGGGTTGCCGGACTGTTTCCGATCAAGACTCCTTCCGGGGCGGTGGTGACACTCTCGGCCGGACCCTTGGCCGGAGAGAGCGGAGCAGCATTGCGGTCACTCGTATGATCGCCTTCCTGGCCCAGGGCGCGCTGCACCACGGTCCGGAGTTCCTGCCCGGTAAACGGCTTGGCCAGATAATCGAATGCGCCATGCCGCATAGACGCCACCGCGGTTTGAATGGAGGCATAGGCGGTCAGCAACACCACCTTAATCCTCGGATCGATCAGCTTGGCCGCTTTCAATAATCCGATGCCGTCCAGACCCGGCATGCGGAGATCGGTGAGCAGTAATTGAGGTCGCTCGCGCTCAATCACTGCCAGCGCCCGATTCGAATCGGCTTCGCCCACGCAATGGTATCGATGCCGACTCAGTATCCGCCGGCAATTCTCAATGGCGTCCGGCTCATCGTCCACGATCAAAATCTTATCCGCAGCCGTCGTCTCCACACGGTCCTCTTTCTGTGTCGCAGGTAGAAGAGATCGCGCATATTCAGGCCTTCATCACGGGGAACCGTGAAGACCTCCAGCCTCTTTTACTAAGCAATTGCGATGCCGACAAAAAAGAGAAAATGGGACAGCGGCGCCCCATAAAAATGTGGGTACAACTGAAGAGTTTCGGGCAAGACACAATCGAAGGACTAAAACGGCTGCTCCTTCTTGCTGAGAAATCAGAGAGATTCCAGCTAACTGGGCTCTCGAAGGCCGTGCCGCTTCACCATACGTTCGATCGTCTTACGGTCCACACCGGCTTCTTGCGCGGCGTTGCTCATGTGCCAGTCATGGCGTCTCAGGAGTTCCAGGAGAAAACTGCGCTCGAACGAACGGACGACCTCCTGCTTGGCCTGTTTGTAAGACCCCGCTTCCTCCGCGTCGGCCTCATCCGATCGTGTAGCACGAATGCGCTCGGGCAGATGTTCGACCCGAATCGTAGGTCCATCGGCCAGCGCCGCCACCCGTTCGATCACATTCTGAAGTTCCCGGACATTGCCCGGCCACGTGTGCGCCGTCAAGCAGGCCAAGGCCGCCGGATCGAAGGACGGCTCGGCTTCGGCCCCCTCGCCCGCTCGCCCCCGGAAGCGTATCAGAAACTCCTGCGCCAACACCTGCACATCGCCCTCCCGTTCCCGCAACGGAGGCAGCAGGATCGGAATCACGTTGAGGCGGTAAAAGAGATCCTCTCGAAACTCTCCCTTACTGCAGGCGTCCTCCAGATCACGATTGGACGCAGCAATCACCCGGACATCGATATCCGCGTAGCGCGTGCCGCCCACACGGCGAACATGGCGTTCTTGCAACACCCGGAGCAGCCGCGATTGGAGCGTCTGGCTCATCCCGCTGACTTCATCCAGAAAGACCGTGCCGCGATTGGCCATTTCAAACAGGCCGACCTTCGCCGCATGCGCTCCGGTAAACGCCCCCTTCTCATGGCCGAAAAGTTCAGATTCGAGCAAGGAGTCCGGGAGCGCCACACAATCGAGCGGCACAAAGGGCTGGCTTGCCCGATCACTTTCATCATGAATGGCACGCGCCACCAATTCCTTGCCTGTTCCGCTCTCACCGTAGATCAAAATGTTGGCGTCTGTCCGCGCGACTTTTCTGACGAGATCCTTCACATCACAGATAGCCGGACTGTTCCCGAGAATGAACCCGATACCGCTCTTCCTGACCGCATCGACGGACGCCGCCGGTCGATCAAGACCCGCCAAAGACGGGCTGCCTGTGCGCGGCTGCCCGCGATGTTCAAAGGCCCGCTTGGCCACATCTTCCAGATTCTTGCTGGAGTAGGGTTTGAGCACATAATCCAACGCGCCGTACCGCATCGAGGCCACGGCTGTCTGAACCGTCGCATAGGCGGTCATCAACACCACGTTGATCTTCGGATCAACCCGCTTCGCCTCGACCAGGACGCTGATCCCGTCGAGGCCCGGCATGCGCAGGTCCGTAAGAACCAGCTCGGGCCGCTCCTGCTGGATGCGCTGCACCGCACGGACGGGGTCGTGTTCCGTCAGACAGTCATACCCCAATCGACTCAAGATGCGACGGCAGTTGTCCAGTGCATCCACTTCATCATCAACAATTAGTATCTTGCCTGTTCCCATCCGGCCTCCTGATGCGACTCCGCTGCCGACACCAGCGCGGGAAGAGAAACCGTCGCCACGGCCCCGCGCCGGCCGTTATTGATTTCGAGGCGTCCCCGATGATCGGCGACAATCCCATAACTGAGGAATAACCCCAGGCCAGTGCCCTGCCCTTCATCCTTCGTCGTAAAGAACGGGTCAAAGATTCTGCCCAACATCTCCGCTGGAATACCTGGCCCCGAATCGCTGATCCGAACCGTCACCTGGTCACCCTCTTTGCCCGGGCATCCTTCAGCGTGAACCGTCACCAGACCGGGAGGGGTGCCGTCTGCAGCCGCATCGATCGCATTGTTGATCAAGTTCAATATCACCGTTTCGATCCGGTCACGATCGCCCATAATCGGCGGCAGCCCCGGCAACAACGCCGATTCGATACTCACCCCCTTGGTTGCAGCCCTTTCCTTGGATGCCTCGATACAGGATCGGAGGACACAATTCAGATCCATGGGTTTCAACACGGTGGCCGACCCCCGGGATAGGGCCAGCATACTCTTCGTGATCCGTGAGATACGATCCGCCTGGGTCCGGATCGCCAGCAAATCCCGCTGCTGCTCTTCCGACACCCCCAACTGCGCAGCTTCGACCTCCATACACTCGATCCGGTTCAGAATGATCCCCAACGGATTATTGATTTCATGCGCGATCCCGCTGGCGACCTTGCCCAGCGTCGCCAGGCGCTCGGAAAACTGCAGCTGTTTCATGTGCTCTGTTACTTCGGCGGTTTTTTCCTCGACACGCCTGGCCAGATCGGCATTCAGCGCTTCCAGCTCCACACGCGACGCTTTCAGATTGTCGGCCATGTGGTGAACGGCAGTGGCCAGTTCCTCGAACTCATCGCCGGTTTGGATATTCAGCGGGCGGTCATAGGTGCCCTGGCTGATCGCCTCCACACCGGTCTGAAGAATTTGAATCGGACGGGCGATCCTCGCGGCCACATACCGCCCCATCGCCCAGAGCAGCCCCAGCATCACCAGGCCGATCGCCGCCAGGTTCCGCACCTGATCCCGAATCGGCGCATAACTCTCTCCCGGCTGTTGCCGCACAAAGATATGCCAGGAATTGTCCGGCAAGGGGAGACCCGTGACCGGTGCAAAACCTACGACCGTGTCCGTCGCTCCGTGCCCGTCATCCTCCGCAATGCCCCATCCCGGCTGCGAAGACACGATCATCGTCATCAATTGAGCGGGAATCCGATGGGCCTGCCTGGGCAGGATGGGACAGACCAGCGGATTGCCCGCCGCGTCGAAGAGCATGGCGTGGCCGGTCTGTCCGATCCGGATCTGATTGATCATCGCAAAGAGACTGTCGAATCGATAGGAAGCCTTCACCGCCCCGATGACAGTGTGCTGCCGGTCATCGAGAATCGGCACGGCAATGTCGATGGTTTCCTCGGGCGTCCTGAAAGAACCCTCGTGCGCCGGAATCAGTCCGCTGACATAGACCTGATCGACGCCGCCCGCATGAATGGCCGTCCACCAGGGTTCATGCTCGAATGAATAGTGGTCCGGCTCGGAACTCGCCGCCACCAGCGCCCCATGTTGATCGGCGATCAGTAGACCGACGACCTTGTCTCCGTCACGCACCTTGGTTTCCAAGAGGAAGCGGGAGAGCTCCGCATTCACCAGCCGCCTGACCCCATCCCCCCCCTTCTCCCACGCCTGCATCCGCTCCACGATGAGCGCCTGCGTCTTCCCGGGATCGACCGGATATGACTGATTGGCTGCCTCGACGGGCTGACGCACCCTCAACGGCGCCGTGCCGAGCAACCGCACCCCCTGTACTTCACTTTGGACCAGCATCGTGACGCGATCTGCGGCCTGGATCGCCACCGCCTGAAGATTGCCACCGATGACATCGCGCAACGAACGCATGCCCGACACATAGGCCAGCACAAGACCGATCACCAGCGGGATACAGCCCACCAGCACAATGGCCAATACAATACGCCCGCGAATGGTTCTGATTGTCATCGCCGTTTTCTCATGCCGTGCGTCATTGTAAGCAACGGGCAGGAGAAAACTCTAGTCCGGTGAAAGAGGAGAAGGCACTACTCGTCGTGGGTTTTTTTGAGTCGCCGATCCAGGGCGAAGCGGGTCATCCCGAGGTGTTTGGCTGCCAGCGTCTTGTTGTAATCGGCCAGCCGCAAGACTTCTTCCACGATCGCTCCCTCCACATCGGCAAGCGACTGCTGACCCAGCTTCATCTCGACCCGAACGACCGGCTCCGGTCCCGGTGCCGTGGTGACGGCCACATGTTTGCCCACCTCGCGCAGTTCCGCAGGCAAACAGCTCGGCGCAAGCGTCCGCCCTTGACAGAAGATCATGGCCCGCTCGAGAATATTCTGGAGCTCGCGGATGTTTCCCGGATAGTGATAGCGCTCCAGCAACGTGCGGGCCTCCGGATCCAGCTCAGGCACCTGCTTCCCGAACTCCTGAGCGAATCGGACCAGGGCGCGCTGACAGAGGGCGAAGATGTCTTCCACTCGATTCCTCAGCGGCGGCAGCTCGAATGCGACCACGTTGAGTCTGAAATAGAGGTCCTCGCGAAAGGCCCCGCGCCCCACCTCTTTTTTGAGGTCGCGGTTCGTGGCCGTGATCAGGCGGAAATCCACGCCGATATCATCGGTCCCTCCCAGGCGCCGGAAAGAGCGCTCCTGGATGACGCGCAACAATTTGGCCTGCATCGAGAGATCGAGATCTCCGATTTCATCGAGAAACAGGGTTCCTCCCTCCGCTTTTTCGAGCAGCCCGAGCTTGCGCTGATTCGCACCGGTAAAGGCGCCCCGTTCGAACCCGAATAATTCGCTCTCAAACAGCTCCTTGGGAATCGCCGTGCAGTTGACTCCGATAAACGGCTCCGAAGCCCGGGCGCCGTTGTGATGAATCACGCGCGCCAGAAATTCCTTCCCGGTTCCGGTTTCGCCGAGCAGCATCACCGACGACTTGGGATTCTCAGCCACTTCACGAACCTGCTCGAGCAACTGCTTCATCACGTGGCTTTGCGCGACCAGATGGCTCAATTGATATTGACTGTCCCGGTGCTCGAGCTCGGCTTCGAGACGACGGCGGAGGCTCACGACGTCCAGCACCCGGGCGACCACCGGATCAATGCCTTCCAGATCGACCGACTTGATCAGAAAATCGTACGCCCCCAGCTTCATCGCCTCCACGGCATCCTGCACTGTCCCGTACGCCGTCAACATGATCACCATGGCGGACGGGGCCAGCTGCCGCAAATTCTTCAAGGTGTCGAGACCGTTGAGACCGGGCATCTTCAGATCGAGCAAGATGAGATCGGGCAGCTCGTGCCGGAGCGCCTCCAGCAGCGCTTCGCCGGATTCATACCCGACGGCACGATGCCCCTGCCGGGTCAGCCGCTTGACGATCGCGGCACGAATCGCCTGTTCATCATCCGTGACAAATACCACTGCACGCATCGGTCAGCCTTTCACCGCCTGAGAATTCTGACTCAGCGGGAGCCAAATCCTCACGGAGGTCCCTTTGCCGGGCTCGCTCGTCATATGAATATCTCCGCCGTGGCTTTCAATAATATTTCTGCAGATCGCCAGCCCTAATCCGGTCCCATGTCGTTTCCCTGTCGTATAAAACGGCTCGAACACGTGCGGCAGCACCTCTGAGGAAATACCGACGCCGACATCTTTGACCAGCACCACGATGCCCGGCCGCTCCTGGCTGGACAACTCGAACGCCGTGACCTCGATGGCCGACCCATCGATCGGAGACGCATCGATCGCATTGTGGATGACGTTCAAGAGCACCTGTTTGATCTGATCCCGATCGGCATGCACATGGGCGGCCGTCGGAGACAACGACGCCCGAATGCCGAGATGTTTCGCCTGCAAAGGCACATCGAGCGTTTTGACGACTTCGGCAATCAACTCGGACAGGTCGAAACGAACCGGCGCCAGCTCCCGCGGCCGCGCATATTCGACGATTTGATTGACGATGCGATCCAATCGTTTCGCTTCTTTCAAAATCACATCGATATCCGTCCGCCGCGGATCATCGCCCGAAAAATCATCCAGCAGGAGCGAGGCGGTCGAACCGATCCCGACCAGCGGATTCCTGAGCTCATGGGCGATGCCGGCCGCCACCTGTCCCAACATCGCCAGATGCTCCGCCCGACTCAACCGGGACTGCAGATCCTCCAACGCCGTGATATCAACGTTGAATCCCACATAGACCTGCGGGACCCCGTCGCCGCCGGCAATGGGCAATCGACGGCTCAAGACTTTGCGTACTCTCCCGTCCTTGTGCAAAAAGCGGAACACGGTTTCGCACGACTGTCCCTGCATCACCGCCTGTGAAAATTCGGACAGTACCCGCTCTCGATCTTCCGGATGAATCTGCTCTCTGAACGCATCGGGATCCATCGGATCATCGGGATCGAGGCCCGCCAGTTCCTGATTGTAGCGATTACTGAAGGTGATCTGCATCCCCTTCGTGGTGAAAATCCCGAACGGCGCATGATCGACGAGGCCGCGATACTTCGCCTCCGACGTCGCCAAATGCTCGTTCAGCTGACGAAGGGCGGCCTCGGACTTCTCCATCTCGTTGAGATGCCCGCGAATCTGGGTGCTCATGTCATGCATCACCCGCGTGAGATCCCCGATCTCGTCCGTGCGCTCCAGCACGGCGATCGCCGGCATCAGTCCGGCGGGCGACGAACCGACCGTCGTGGCCAGATTGAGCAGCGGAGCCGCAATCGACCGGGCGATCAGATACAGCGCGCCGACCATCAATCCGAAGGTAAAGACGCCGCCGCCCAGCACAACGAACAGCGTGGAAGTGCGATCCTGACTCAATTGCGCCAGCTTTTCGGTGACGCTCTGCTGCTCAAACCGGTCGAAGATTCCCATCTGCCGCCGGATCTCGACCATCAACTCCCGCCCGCGCCCTTCTTCCATGTAATGAAAGGCTTCCTGCTTGTGGCCCTCTTTGATCGCACGGATCAACGCCTCTTTCTCCGTCACCAGCTGGACGACGAGCGCCTGAATATCCCTGAGCCGATCCAACTGCTCACCTGAAATACGCCCTGCAAGATCACGGCCGATGGCATCGACCCCTTCCTGCGCGACGCGATAAGGACGCAGATACCGGTATTGTTCGGTCAGCACATAGCCCCGAAACCCGGTCTCCAGATCGACGACCAGCCGCATGTACTCGGCCGCATTCTTTTGCGTCACATACAGACTGTCCAGCTGCTCTTCGTCCTGCGAAAACGCCTGTATGCTCTGATAGGTCATCACGCTCAAGACAATGAGGGCGACCAGAGGAATGAACGACGCGAGCAGAAGCTTGCGATGAATCGGAAAATTGTTGAACAGGCGGGTGATGCGCTCTCGCATGGACTCTCCATGAAGCTGTGTCATCCTAGGAGTGAAATCCTGCCCTGTCAAATATCCCGTCAGCTCACAATCAGATCACTCTCAATCGCACTGTGCGAGCCGTGCGAAACCGCTCAATGCCATTTCAGCACGAACCATCACCAGGACGATTGCGCTGTTTATGCAAGCGACACGACTGGCACCGAGGTTGCTTAGCTGTTCTCGGCCCCTGAACCAGGCGACGAACCGGACCGCAACATGGGAACATAAAGGAGGACCGTGATGGACTACGTCAAACCTCTCGGCGTTGTAGAAAGCATGCTGGCCGGCGGCACCATCAAGTTGAACGTCCCCCCTCGTCATCTGGTCATTCGAGGCATGTTAGCCGGCGCCTATCTGGGAATCGCAACCAGCATGGCCGTCACGGTCGCAGTCGAGACCGGATCATGGATTGCCGGCAGCCTGCTGTTTCCCTTCGGACTGGCGTTAGCCATCCTCCTGGGAACGGAAATCATCACCGGTAGTTTCGCGCTCCTGCCCTGTACCGCCGTCGCCAGTCGCGGACAGGTCGGGATGAGTCGCGTGCTCGCCAATTGGGGATGGGTCTTTCTCGGTAATCTCTTGGGTGCGACGCTGTATGCAGTCCTCTTCGCGCTCTGCATTACAACGGCATGGGACAATACGGTCCCTCCGGTCGGCGCCAAGCTGATGGCGATTGCCGAAGCCAAAACGAACTACTACGCTTCCCATGGCTCTGCCGGCCTGCTCACGGTCTTCACCAAAGCCGTCCTCTGCAATTGGATGGTGAGCCTGGCCGTCGTCGCGTCATATGCCTCGAACTCCTTTGGCGGGAAACTACTTGCCATCTGGGGACCGACGGTCCTCTTTTTCTCCCAGGGATTTGAACATGCGGTCGTCAACATGTTCGTGATTCCGGTCGGCATGCTGCTCGGCGCCAACGTCACCACATCTTCCTGGTGGCTCTGGAATCAAATCCCGGTGACATTGGGCAATCTGGTCGGGGGCATGCTGTTCACCGGAATGGCCATCTATCTGACTCATCGGGCGGCCGCGCCGGCAGCGAGTCAGTCCGTTCCAACGGCCCAACCAACCCCGGCCTCCGCACAGCAAGGCTACTCTCCGTCATTCTGACAAAAGGTGATGCGGCAATGGCAGCGGTGTTTCTCAGACGATTGCGGGGCTGGCGGTTCGTGCTCTTCAACGCCATCCTCGGCTTGGCGCACATCGTGGTCCTGTTCAATGCCGGTTCGTATATCGCGCTGTTGCCGCATGTCTCCGGCGACCTCGGCGGCGTCCTGCCGAGCTTTCTCACCTGGGCACAAACCGATTTCATGGTCGGGCTGGCGCTCGGATTTCCCCTGGCGCGCTATCTCTCCGGCCGTGTCGGCGACTATCGCCTGCTGATCGGCGCGTTCCTGGTCTACAGCATCGCTTCCTATTTGTGCGGCGCCAGCGAAACTCTCTCGCAATTTCTTCCGGCCCGGATCGCGCAGGGCATCGCCGGCGGCATCACCTTGCCGATCGCCCAATCGATGCTGCTGAACGAATACCCGAAACGGTTAAAAGCAGTGGCGCTGAGCGTCTGGGGGCTGTTCAGCATTACGCCCTTTACCATCGGGATGCCGGTCGGCGGGTACATCGCCCACCTGCTGGGGTGGCGTTTCCTGTTCTATCTGGATTTTGTGCTGACGATGATCATCGTCGGAACGCTCGCCGCACTCCTCTACGGACGCGGGTTCCGCCGGAGATACGGGCGCTTCGACCTCGTAGGATTTCTGCTGCTCCTGGTCCTGCTGCTGGGCATGCAGACGTTTCTCAACATGGGCAATGATTTCGACTGGCTGGATTCTCCCCTTCTCCAAACGATCGCCGTCATCCTGTTGATCGCCCTGCCCTGTTTTGTCATCTGGGAGCTTGGCGAGCGGCACCCCACGCTGGACCTCCGACTGTTTCAGCACCGGAATTTTGTCATCGGCGTCACGTGCCTGACCATCGGATTCTTTTCCGTCCAGGGCCTGCTCTCGCTCCTGATTGTGCAGATCCAGCTGATCCTGGGCTATTCGTCGAATTTGGCCGGCCTCGCGCTGCTCCCGCTGGTTCTCCTGGGCGCCCCGGCCATTGCCGTCATGCACCTGCTCTGCAAATACATCGACGCGCGCTGGCTGATCTGTCTCAACAGCCTCGGATTCGCCGCAACCTTCTACTGGATCGGCTTGTTCGACGATCCTCACTCGTATGACCAGCTCTTCTGGCCCATGGTCGTCGAAGGCATCTTCCTGGGATCGTTCTTCACGCCGTTGACGGTGCTGATCCTGCACGGCCTGTCCGGCCCTCTGGTCATGCGCGCGGCCGAGGTCGCCAATCTATTGCGGGTCGCCGCCGGCGCGTTCGGCATCACGTTCCAAGGCATCGTCCTCTTTCGGCGCGCGCACTTTCATCAACTCAATCTGGCCGACCACTTCGGCGGGCGGCTGTCGATCTCGTACGATCCGCTGGGGCAGTTGACGACCAAACTCATTGAGGCGGGACTCGCGCCGTCGCAGGTGAACGCCAAGCTCGGCGCGTTGATCAAACAAGAGGCGGCAATCCTGAGCCTGAACGATGCATTCCTGGTGGCCAGCGGCCTGTTCCTCGGCATCGGCGCGCTGGTCTGGTTTGCGCATCCGACCCACATACCGCTCTCGACGACTCCGGCGGAAGAGTTGCGGGAACTCCGCGCGGAAGAATTGATCGAGGAGGTACCTTGACATCCCCCTGCATCACGGCACGACGCCTGCGGGTCATCCTCGCCATCGCCTGTGCGCTGCTCTTCGGCAGTTGCGCCTGGATTCCACCGGGGAACCCTCCCGCCGAGTTGCTCGAGCCGCCGGAAATGCAAGAGACCCTCGCTGAAGTCGCAAGCCGGCTGCAACAATGGCCGGAAGATCGCTGGTGGACGCAATTCGGCAATCCGGAATTGAACGAGCTTATCGAAACGGCCCTCAAGGATAACCCCGGCCTCAAGCGCGCATCCGCGCGGTTGCGGGAAGCGGAGGCGCTGGTGAAAGTGGAAGGCGCGCGGCTGCTGCCGTTTCTGGAGGCCGATGCCTCGCTGACCCATGAACGCATTTCGCAACATGGCGTGTTTGCGGTTCTGAATCCGAAAGTGGCGGGAGACAAGATTCTGTTGGGGATCGTCAATCCGCTGAGTTTCCGGTACGAGTTCGATTTCTGGGGGAAGAACCGGGCCACGGTCGAAGCGGCGCTGGGACAGGCGGCCGCGGAGGAAGCTGAAAAGGCCGAAGTGCGCCTGCGGCTGACCGCCGCGATTGCGCGGTCCTATTTCAAAGGACAAGCGCTTCAGCAGCAGCTCGGCATCGTGAAGACCTTAGTCGCCATCCGCCAAAACCTGCGTACCCTCGCGGAGACCCGATTCCGTCTCGGCCTGGATAACGAACAGCCGGTGAAAATTGCCGTCGCGGACTATGAGTCGGCCTTCAAGCGGCAGGCGGGCCTCCGCGATCAACTGGACGTCCAGCGCCATGTTCTTGCGCGGCTGGCCGGCCAAGGCCCGGATCACGCGCTCCACCTGTTTACGAAACCGGTCGTCGTGATTCCCGAACAGATTGCAGCCCCCGACCATCTGTCCATCGGGCTGCTGATCCGTCGTCCCGATCTGGCTGCGGCCCTCTACCGGGCCGACGCCGCCGCACGGTTGGTCAAAGTCGCCAAGACTCAATTTTATCCCACCATCGATCTCACAGCATTCGTTGGATTCAACGCGCTGACGCTGATGCGACACGCCGATAAATTGTCCAATCTGCTGTTCAGCGGCCAAAGCAATTCCTACGGCTTCGCGCCGGGGCTGCGCATGCCCTGGTTCGAGGGCGGCCGGCTGCGGGGAGAACTGGCAGCGCAACGGGCGGAATACGACTCGGCCGTGGAGCTCTACAATGAAACGCTGCTCGATGCGATGCGCGAAGTGGCGGACAGCCTCAGTGCCTGGCAATCGACGCGCGAGATGATTGAGTCGCACAAGCGCCTGATGGCCTCCCTCGGCGAAGACTGGCAATTGGCGAAAGTGCGGCTGGTGACCGGCCTGGATGACGACCGCGAGGTCCTGCGGCATCGCCAGCCGGTGCTGGAACAGGAATATGCCTTGCGAGTGCTGGAAAGCGATCAGTTGGTAGCGGCCGTCGATCTCATCGAAGCGCTGGGCGGGGGCTATAAGAATCAGGACATCGAAAAGAGACCACACCATAACCCGAGTACACAATGACGACAACACCGACTCCATCCACGACTCCGCCGGCACCGGGCTCTTCCCGGATCCACCCCAAGGCCATCCGCGCCCGCCGGAACCGGCGGCTGTTGATCGTAGCCGGACTTGTGCTGATCTCCACCGTCGGCTATCTCAACTACTGGTGGACGCACGACCGGTTCTGGGTCCGCACCGACAACGCGTATGTGACCGGCAACCTCGTCCCGGTTGCGGCTCAAGCCTCCGGTATTGTCACGCAGGTGCTGGCCGAGGAAACACAGTTTGTCAATCGGGGCGACCTGATGATCCGTCTGGACGAACATCAGGCCTACGCGGCATTGGGACGCGCGCGCGGGCATCTCGGAGAAGAAGTCCGACGCATTGCGGCCCTGTTCATGACCAGAAAGCAGCTGGCGGAACAATTGACCTCACGGTCTGCCCGCGTGAATCTGGCGCTCCACGACATGGCGCGCTATCGGGCGGCGGCGGCGAGCGGCGCCGTGTCCAAGCAAATCCTCCAAAATACGTCCGACAAAATTCTGTCACTGGAAGCGGACGTGCGGGAAACGCAGGCGGAACTCGATACGCTGGATGCGCAGGTAGGCGGCACAACGGTCATGGCGCATCCGGCCGTCGAATTGGCGAAACACCAGCTCATCGAAGCCTATCTGGAATACACCCGCCAACAGATCAAAGCCCCGATCTCCGGCTATGTCGCCAAGCGGAAGGCGCAGGTGGGCGATCGCGTGCACCCCGGCGCGCCGCTGATGACGATTGTTCCGCTGGATCATTTGTGGGTTGAGGCGAATCTGCGTGAAACCGAGCTGCAGCATATCCGCCCGGGACAGACGGCGCTGGTCAACGTCGGTCTATACGGATCGCAATACACGTTTCACGGCACAGTCGAAGGACTCGTGCCCGGCAGCGGGAGCGCATTCGCCTTGTTGCCGCCGGACAATGCCACGGGAAACTTCATCCATATCGTCGAACGGGTTCCGGTCCGCATCGCGTTGCCGGAACAGGAGATTCGCGAGCATCCGATCAGGCCGGGTCTGTCCACCGTCACCACGATCAATATCGGGGAAACCGGGCAGTCTGTGTGGTCGTCTTCCGCCTCGCCTTCGACGGCCGAATATGCCACCGATGTCTATGCCGACGAACTTCCCACAGCAGAAGCCATGGCGAAAGAGGTGATGACCAAAAATCTCGTGATCGCAAGCAGCGATGAGTTGAACGACGTACTGCTGGCGCGCGAAGACGGGAGCGATCGACCGGCAGACCTGGAACAAGGTACCTGGAGAAAATCCCACAAAGCGACGCCGCCGCTTGATTCATCCGTGAGGTCCGAACACGTCGACCATACTCCCCGCTCATTTGTTCCGCGGCACAGTCCCGATATGGGAGTCACCGCATCTCCACTGACGCCCTCCATCGGTCCTGGTTCCGGCTTACTGGGACCGGAGGGAGGGCGCAGCCCCTCCCGACTCCGCCTGGATCCCGATCAGGATCACGGGAGACAATCTTTCGATTCCAGAAGACATTAGCGAGCTACGGGCTTCGTCTTTCTGCTTTCCCATCCCGACCTCACTGTCAGGTCCAACCAGGTTTGATGCAATCCGGCTTAAGCGTGAATCTGAACTGCCCAACGATTGCAGGCATCCGGTCAAGGAACCGGATGCCTGGTCAGGTCATTGTGTAAGCGGTTGTTGCCTGCGTTGACGTCGATTCCCCCAGCAGGCGGCGGTTTGTCGAGATTCGTATATTGGAGCGTATCAAAGGGCTGGATTTGCTCGTCGGTGGGCAATTGATTCCGGTTCCAACCTCCGCCGAGCGCACGGATAAGCGCCACCGACGCTCTCAGGAGATCGGCCTTGATCTGGACCGATTCGATACGCGCCGTGAGCGTGGCCACCTGCGCGTAAATCAGTTCAAGGCTGGAGGCCAGCCCCCCCTGATATAGCTCCGTGGTCAGATTTTGCGCTTTCATCGTCGCTCCAACTGCCGCCTCTTGCCGGTTGACCGCAATACTCAGCTGATTCGTCAGGCTCAAATTGTTTTCGATTTCGCGGAAGGCGTTGAGCACGATCGAACGGTATCGATCTTCCGTCTCGCGGTAGGCCGACCAGGCCTGCTGCAATTGGGCGCGGCGGTACCCTCCCTGAAACATCGGAACCGATACCGTAGCGCCATAGGACCATAAACTGTTGGCGAGCTGGACGAGATTGAAGCCGGCATCCTCGAAGCCGCCCCCGAGCCGGAACGTCACATTCGGATAAAAGGCGGAGCGGGCGATGCCGATGACACGGTTCGCTTGCGCCATACGGCGCTCCATTCCGGCTACGTCCGGCCGACGCTCGAGCAGGGTCGACGGAATCGTCTGCGGAATCGTGATATTCGCAACTCGAAGCTGATCGACCGGTTTGATAGTGAACCCTGCCGGCGCCATGTTGACGAGAATGGCAATCGATTGTTCCGTCACCTGACGCTGCCCTTGAACCTGAGCCAATTTCGTCTCGGTGCTGTACAGGAGCGATTCGACGCGGGCGACGTCGAGGGCCGATGCGATCGCACCGGCGAATTGGGTCTTCACGATGGCGAGGGACCGCTTATAGAGGTCGATCGATTGTGTATAGGTTGCAACCTCGGCGTCGTACCCGCGCAACGTGAAATAGTTCGCCGCAATTTCCGCCTGCAGGCTGAGACGCGCGAGTCCATAGTCGGCGGCGCGTTCCTCGGCGCGATATGTTTCCACGCGCGTCGCATTGCGGATCGCCGCCCAGAAATCGGGCTCCCAGGAGGCAAGTCCTCCAAGGTTCACGGAGGTATCCTGTAGAGGACTGTCGGGAGCGCGAAACAGGGTATTTTCTGATTGTCTATTATTCGAAGCACCGAAACCCAGTCCAATCTGCGGCATTCGGCGCGACCGGACTTTCATCATTTCATCGCGAGCCTGAATGAACCGTTCCGCCGTGGCCTGGAGGTCGGGATTGGCCGCCATGGCCTGCTCTTCGAGCCTGTTCAGGAGCGAATCGTCGTACAATGTCCACCAATCCGGACGCAGTTCGTCATCCGACGGATTCGCTTCGACGAAGGGACTTGCCCCATGCCACGAAGCAGGGACGACAAATTGGGCCGGCTGATAGGGAGGGGCCAGGTC
The DNA here is from genome assembly GCA_024998645.1 of Nitrospira sp. Lineage (GTDB taxonomy): Bacteria > Nitrospirota > Nitrospiria > Nitrospirales > Nitrospiraceae > Nitrospira_D. The sequence goes on along the minus strand of JACOEJ010000017.1, from coordinate 24,447 downwards.
GACATGCGGTAAATCGCTACAGGCCGATACAGTGAGCGCCAGCAGGGCAATACCGGTGCTCCGTACCCCGGCGAGAAGAACGCCCGGCACGTATGATCCTGCTCTCACGCGCGCGCTCATCATGTGATGGGGACCGTCATTTTGAAGCTTCTTCCTTTGATGCCGGAGCATCCGGCGTCACGAGATCATACCCGGGCGCCGGCGTCACGACGCGGACTTTGTCGCCTTCCAGCAGCGCGGCGCTGGGGTTATTGATAATGTGCTCGCTTGGGGAGATTCCTTCCGCCACCTCAATGGCATTGTCGAGAATCCGACCGACGGTAATGGGTTTAAAATGCACGCGGTCGCCGTCCGTCACCACCGCCACTTGCGCGCCGTGCTCCTGGAATACCATGGCGGTTGACGGAATCGTGAACAGGCCTTTTTCTACAGGCGCCGTGAGATGGACGGTGGCATAGGAGCCCGGCCACAGCGCTCGGTCCTCGTTCTCGATCGTGAATTCTGTGATGGCGGTGCGTGTGCTCACGTCGAATCCACGGGCGACGGCTAGAAACTTGGCGGTGAAATGGCGGTTGGGCAATTGCGGCACCGTCACGTCGGCCGTCAGACCTGGCTGGAGGAAGGGCCCGAATGCCTCCGGCACACTAACAAAGAGGCGCATCATACTGACGTCGGCCACGGTAAAGAGGTTACTGATCGTGCTGGAGCCGCCGGAGGAACTGATCGTGCCTTCTTTATTGACGTAGTCGCCGACATTGATATTGCGGACGGTGACCACGCCATCGTAGGGCGCGACGATAGTCTTGAACTGAATCATCGCCTCGAAGTTCTTGACGTTTTGTTCTGCCGCCTTGACCTTGGCCGCTTGGGCTTTCGCCTCGGCAACTTGCACCGAGATCGCCTGCTCGGAGAGCGCATGATTTGTGCGCATGGCCACGTAGCGCTTTGCCGTCAGTTCGGCCAGTGCATTCTTGGCACGTTCCGATTCCAAATCCGCCTTGGCTTGCGCATATTGCGCGTCGAGAGTCGGCGCGTTGATTTCGGCAAGCACATCGCCTTTCTTGGCCTGTGCGCCGTAGTCCTTGTACCACATCTTCACGTAGCCCGAGACCTGCGCATAGATCGGCGCCTCATACCAGGCCTGGACATTGCCGGGGAGCGTAATCGTCTCGTTCGACGGCGACGGGGCTGCATGAATAACGGCCACGGTCGGTACGGCACGTTCGAGAGTAGCTTCCCGCAGCGCCGCAGCCTCGAGCCGGCCTTCATACAGCCGATATCCGACATAAATCAGGCACAGAAGTAGTGCTGTGATCGCAAGGCCTCTCCCGCGCAGGACATTCATCTCAGACAAGCTCCTGTCGGCGGACTGTACGCCGGTTATACATGATGGCGTAGATGCAGGGCACGAACACCAGCGTGAATACGGTGGCCACGATCAGGCCGCCCATGACGGCGCGGCCGAGTGGCGCATTCTGAGAACTCCCCATCGACATCGGTAACATACCGATGATCATGGCTGCTGCGGTCATGAGTACGGGACGGATGCGGGCCTTTCCGGCTTCGATCGCAGCCCGTAACGCATCGCCATGCTCAGCAAGCCGTTCGCGGGCATAGGAGACGACGAGGATCGAATTGGCCGTGGCCGTGCCCATGGTCATAATAGCGCCGGTCAATGCCGGTGTGGAGAGATTCGTGTGGGTCAGAAACAAACTCCAGGCAATGCCCGCCAAAGCACCGGGTAAGGCCGTAATGATGATGAAGGGATCGAGCCACGATTGGAAGTTGACGACAATCAGGAGATAGACCAGCACGATGGCAACGATAAGACCGATGGCCAGTTCAGCATAGGCCTCGCGCATCAATTCGGCCTGCCCATGGATTTCGATCGCCGCGCTTCTGGGGAGCTCGCTTTCCATGCTATGGGCAACCGCTTCGACATCCGCCAGCACGCCGCCCAGATCACGTTCGTCGGTAGACACATAGATGTCAATCAGCGGCATGATATCTTTGTGCGTAATCACGCCGGGCGTGCCGACTGCCGACAACGTGGTCACGTTGCCGAGCAATTTCAGGCTCTTGTCTGACGCATCCCGATCGTCTCGATCGACGGGAACCGTCATCAGGTCTTTGAGACTGGTGAGTTGCTGCTGAGGGGTATACACGTTGATCCGGTAGGACATGCCGGTCTTCCTGTCAAGCCAGTATTGCTGGTCGACCTGTTGGCTGCCGGCCGTCGTCAACAGCAGGTTGCCGGCAACATCTTTCTGGGTCAAGTTCATACCAAGTCCGAACATGCGGTTGGTTTCGGCGAGCAGGGTCGGCGTGCGCATGGTCTGCTGGATCACGACGTCGGTGGTCCCGGGGATCTGGCGCAACCGGCCGGCTAGATTGCGTGCGAAGTCATAGTTGGCGTACCGGTCGGGGCCGTTGATTTGCACGTCAATGGGCGAGGGCGAGCCGAAGTTGAGAATCTTCGCGGTCAGGTCCGCCGGCTGGAACGTGAATTCGGTGCCGGGGTATCGCTCGCGCAAGCCCTTGCGGAGAATGCGCCGATACTCCCACACCGGCGACTTTTCATTCCTGAGAGAGATGGTCATATCGCAATCCTGCGGGCCGATCGTCGGGGTTGGAATGAAGGCCAGGTTATGCGCTCCGACCGGTAGACCGCAATTGCTCACGATGCCTTCGATCTGGCCTGGTAGCAACTGCTCAATGTCTTTTGAGACCAGCGAGGCGATGCGACCTGTGGCCTCGATCCGCATGCCCAGAGGCGCCCGCATATGCATCTGCAATGTCCCCGACTTGATCTCGGGAAAGAAGTCCCGCCCATTGAAATACAAGAGACTGAGCGAGCTGACGGCGAGAATCAGAGAGATCCCAACAACGCCGTTGCGATGGGCGACGGCCTGTTCGAGCAGCGCATTGTACCGGTCGCGGAAGCGATCGAAGCCGCGTTCGAATCCCTGCTGAAATCTAGCGAAGACGCTCGGCGATGTCGTTTTTTCCGGCAGGCCCCCCTCCTCCACCTGGGCGTGCGGCGCCTGGTGACCGGTCAGCATGTAGTTCGCCATGGTCGGCACCAGCGTGCGTGAAAGAATGAAGGACGCCAGCATCGCGAAGATGATCGCCTCTGCCATCGGCATGAACAGCCACCCCGATACCCCGCTCAGCTTGAAGAGCGGTAACCACACGATCGCGATCGCTAATGTGGCCACAAACGTCGGGAGCAGAATCTGCTTGGAGGCATCCATGATGGCATCCTCCAGCGGCTTGTTCATGGCGAGATGGGTGTCGATATTCTCAATCATCACCGTGGCATCGTCGACGAGTACACCCACAGCCAACGCCAATCCGCCCAACGTCATGACATTGATGGACTGTCCTGCCCAGTGCAGGCATATGATGGACGTTAGGATGGAAAGCGGAATGGTGGTAGCCACAATGACCGTCGACTGCCAGGAGCCGAGCAGCAGGAGGACGATGAGGCCGACCAGGACCGCCGCAATCACCATTTCGGAGACCACATCGACGATCGAATCTCTGACGAAGATCGAGGCGTCGTTCAGCAGCTTGACCTTCACGCCATCCGGCACAACCTTCTCGATACGCGGAATCATCTCCTTGATCCCGTCGACGACGTCCAGGGTAGAGGCCTCGCTGCTCTTCATCACTATGATGATGACGGACTGCTGGCCATCCACCAGCACGGCATTCGTTTGCACCCGACCCGCGAGCCGCACATCAGCGACGTCCCTCAGATGGATGAAGGCGTTCCCTTCTCGCTTGATCGGAATGTTGTTGAAATCCTCGACCTTCAAGGGGGAAGCGTTCGTCAGAACAATCCAGTCGGTCGCTTTGATCTTGATGTCGCCCCCGGGCAGCACAAGGTTCTGACTCCCGAGAGCCAGGTGGACATCCGATGGAGTCAGGTGACGGGCAAGCAATTTCTGCTGATCGAGCGACACCATGATCTGCATATCCTGCCCGCCGTAGGGATGCGGCAGAATTGCCCCGTCGATGGTGACCAACAGGGGTCGGATTCGCATGATGCAGAGATTGTAGAGCTCCGCCATCGTGAGCGTATCGGAGGTGACCTGCAACATGGCCACCGGCACCGATGATGGAGCGAGACGCATGACCATGGGCGGGGAAATATCCGGCGGCAGCGCTTTGACCACCGTCTGCGAGATCGCCGCGATATCGGCTTCGGTCCCGCCGCGATCGATCCCGTCCTGAAGATAGACGTTGATGATGCTACTGCCGTAATAGGAGTGACTGACGATGCGTTTGATACCCTCGACGGTCGAGGTGAGGAAGCGTTCGAAGATATAGGTGATGCGTCCTTCGACATCCTGCGGCAGCAGACCGTCATATGCCCAGACGACAGAGGTGACAGGAATCAAGATGTTCGGAAACACATCGGTCGGCATGTGGACGGTTGTCTGGACCCCGAAGAGAACGATCAGAATCGCAAGGACAACAAACGTGTAGGGCTTCCGCAGGGCGATGTGGATAAGCTGCATCATGGGTAGGTATCAAAAGAGAGCAATGTTTGTGCCCTTCTCCCAAATCATGTTCATACGATAGAACCTACTGTGCATAGGCGCAATAGGAGCGAGAGGAGTGGCGGTACCTCTTAAACCAACGGTTCTCCCGTTTTCGCACTGAGTGCATCGTGCGATCGCGCTCGATTCATCAAGATAAACCGACGTGCAGATCGTGCGCTGAAACGCGATCTATAAGGAATCTGCCTGAAAAATGCCGCCCGCGCTGCTTTCTCATAGGCCAGAGAATGAGTACGGCCATTGGTATTGATCTTGCTGCTGGATTCACTGCGCTGCAATTGCGGTGACCAGCGACACAAAGGGATCGGCCATGCATCAATTCAGGATTTTCCAAGAGATTCATGTGAAACCTGCCAATGGCAGAGCGAGAAAGTGGCACACCATGCTGAGATTCCGGAGCTTGGGTCTGACCGTAGCAATCGTGAGTGGACTTGCCGGCGCCTTTGGAGCCGATGCGTTCGCTCAGACCGAATCGCTGACGGTCGGAGCTCCCCCGAGCGTCAGAGCGGTA
>JACOEJ010000017.1:15240-19268 GCA_024998645.1 Nitrospira sp. | reverse complement strand
GTTCGCTCAGACCGAATCGCTGACGGTCGGAGCTCCCCCGAGCGTCAGAGCGGTATTCACCGAAATCCTGCCGATGTTCGAGCGGGAATATGGAGCGTCGGTCAACGTGGTCTATGGCCCCTCGAAAACCCTTAGCCATCAGATCGAACAGGGGGCTCCGATTGACGTATTCCTTGCTGCGGGCGTTGATGAAGTCGCGCAACTCTACAAGAAGGGACTGACGCTCAACGGCAGGCCCCGGTCTTACGCGCAGACATCCCTCGTCCTCGTGATGTCAACGGAGTCTCTGGCCACGCTGGTATCCTTTCATGATGCGCTCCCCAATCGCACCACACGCATTGCCCTCGGGGATCCCCGAACATCCGCCCTGGGAGATGTCACGGCCCGGGCGCTTTCCAGAGTCAATCCGAATTATATGGATAAGAGTCGCTCCAACATTATCTATGCACCCCATAGCGAAGAGATCATCAATCTGATCCACGCGGGCAAGGCCGATGTGGGGCTCGTCTATCGTGTGGACGCCATCAACGGCGGGCAGGTACGCATCAGCGATGAGACTCCCGCCGGATCCTATGTGCCGGTGCAGTTCGGTCAGGCAGTGGTATGGACCTGTCGGGAGGGCGCTCGCGGGATCGCAAAGGACTTTTCCGATTTCCTCATGACCCCCCGCGTACAGAAACTCCTGATCAAGTATGGATTTGATTCCATGCCGTCAAATGGGTAACCCAGACTGCTTGGATAGCTCTGACGCGGTGGTTGGCGGTCTGATCCGGCCATAAAAAGCACCTGCTCCATCAATTCACCCCTGCTAATCTACCCCACTTTACGCACGGTGCGATCCGTGCGAATCCGCTCGAATTGATCGAAACACGAGATGAAAATGACTGAAATTCAAGCTTTCCGTGCAGGCATCAGCCTTGCTAACCCTAAACAGTAGACGGTGATTTTCTCTCACGAAGGAGGCTGACGATGAAAGACATGGTAAAGTCCTTTGGTGATCGCGAATTGGCCTGGGTCATGCTGGCGATTGCGGGAGTTCTGCTTTGGAGCACATGGGGACTGGTGTCGTAATCGACTCGGTCGACAACCCGCTACAATCTTGAATTCCACGTTCGCGCTTCCTTTCCGCATTAGCGTACCGTCTTCAGCCTATCCCCCGCTTCAAAAGACTTCACCTGTGAGCGGGCACCAGGCACTCCAAGTCAAAACTCTCCCCACACTCCAGATCGAACCTTGATGCAACTCACTCTGCCTCCCGTTACCTAGAACCGTTCACTGAGCTCAATCGCTCAAGGCGCACCGTGCGATTCATCGATTTCTGAAGGCAGTTCGTACTGACCGATCAAGAATAGACGCCCCCCTACACAACAATTGCCGGCATCTCGCGCGGTTACCTGCCCTGGACCTAGAGGATACTGCTCTCGGCAGCATGGAATAGGAAATGCTTTAGATACGTCTCATAAGCCATCGGAGAATGAGGCTGGGATGATCCATCACATACCCGGGGCACCGTGACAAAGAGCCCCGCCGATTCTCCCACCGAGATCACCCGGGAGACCGCCATGACGGAACGGCGCTGCAAGCATGGCATGATCTCATTGGCGGCGATAGCCTGTACCGCTATCGGCTGCGTCAGCGTCCCCACGCCTCTGAACCTCACCTCTCTGGATCCCGCCGCGGATCAACGTAAAATCGCCGATTACTACAGGCAGGATGCCCTTTTCCTCAGACTCAAAGCACGAGAGATGGCTGAACGCATCGTGACCTACCAGGGCTTGTTCGGAGCCGAATCCGAATGGGTCAATGGAGCTCGCTTACTTGAACAATTCTATGAAAACACCGCAAAGGACCAGGATCATCAAACACTCCTGCACCTGAGCATCGCTGACGATAGACGTGCATGGTCGATTGACCGGCGTCCATCTTTGCATCCTTCCGGACAAGTGAAGTAACCGAGGAGGCCCTATGTCCCGTCACACCACACAGCCCCTCATATTCTTACTCCTTCCGCTCCTTTTACTGAGCGCCGCCTGCACTGGAACGACCGTGCAACCAGGCCAGCGCGGGCTCATGTGGCGCCCGTTTTCAGAAGGGTTGAACACGGAGCCCCTAAAGGACGGCTTCTATTGGAGAGCTCCCTGGAACAGCGTCTATCTGTATGACATCCGGTTACAAAGCTATACCGAAAATGTCGATGCGTTGAGCGCCGATGATCTGCAGGTGCTCGTGAAAGCCGCAATCATTCTCCGGCCCATTCCTGAAGAAGTGTACTTCCTCGCGCACGAGGTGGGGACAGACTTCTATCCCCGTATTGTGAAGCCGGAGTTTCTGGCGGCGGTACGCAGTGTTGTGTCCGGCTACAGCATGGTCACGGTCCCTGAAAAGAGTTCAGAAATCGCCAGCAAAGTCCAAGCCGTCGTCGTAGAGAAACTCAAAGGCCGTCATCTCGCGATACAGAGTGTGGCGCTGGCTGACGTCGACTTTCCGCAAATCGTCTTAAGCGCCATCGAGCAAAAACAGGCCAAAGAACAGGAAAAGGAACAAAAGGAATTCGAATTGACGATCGCATCCAAGGATGCGGACATCGCCCGCACGAGGGCAAAAGGCGAAGGAGATTCGATCCGGATTCGCGCTGAAGGCGAAGCCGAAGGGCTGCGCATTCGCGCGCTGGGACAGGCCAAGGCGCAGGAAACGATTTCAAAGACGCTGACGCCTGATTACCTCCGATACAAATTATATGACAGCCAGAATTCCAAATTTGTGCTGCTGCCGGACAAGCTGGATATTCCGCTTCTTCTTACCCCGGGGTCAGAGGAGCCACGACACCTGTCCCAGGACGCAGTATCTCAGAACGGACAGCGCGCATCCGAGCGTTAACCGGACCCACTGAGGGACGAGCCGACCGGGAATGGCCTAATGGCGCGTGAACTGAACAGAAGGTTGTTCAGTTGAATGGGCTCAAGAAAGGTTCTCGGATACCCACCCGGCCGGGTGGTATTGAAAGGAGAGCACGATGCAGACAAATCCAAACGCATCCAAAACGGAATTACCAGGGGTTCCCGCCGGAGGACTGCGCAAGGTAGGCCAAATTAGGGGAACCAACAGCCTGGTCCTGCACATCGGCCAAAATGGAATGGCCGCGGCGCTGGAACTGCTGTCTTCCCATACTCCCGGCGCGCCGGTCGTCGATGAACGCGATGAGTTCGTCGGGTTCATCAGCGAGCTTGATGTCCTCCGTGCGTTGGAATCCGGCAAGGATCTTTCCGCGCTGAAAATCGAACATATCATGGCCCATGAACGAATTGCCGTCACCGCCGAGACGACGATCGAGGATGCCGTGAAATTGATGGAGGAGAAGCGCCTGCTGAATCTTCCTGTGACAAAACAGGGGAAGGTAGCCTACTCGGTGACGCGACACGACCTCTTACGCGCATGGATCGGCCTTGGCACGACAGGAGAAGACTGACCCCTGATTGGGTGCACGCCATCCCGTCCAGTGAAAGTTGGCCGGAGCTGACAGCTCAGCATTCCGGCATCCTGGGACCTCTTACCCTGAACAATTGACGATTCAGCTCCATCCAGTATGCCTTCGCTTCCATCTGAACGAACCCCCTCCCCTAAAAGATGACCGCAACCCGAGCTACATCGCACACAACGCACTGTGCGAATTCCTCATTTCTCTGATCGTGACAACGCATTCCCCACGACGTTCAATCAAACCAGGCTGAATTACTACGATGTGTCACAGAGTCTTGGCGGACTGACTCTTGCACATTGGAAGCCTCGTCATCGACCTCACAGCCCACGGAGGAACCTCCATGCAGCGACACAGCGTCGATGTTTCTCCCGCAGCCATCGTGACCAGAGTTCGTGAACTAATCGATCGTGAACGGACCCTTACCTTCACGGCCCTCGCCACCATACTGTCAGACTGTCGATGGATCAGCCTCTTGCGAGCGTTGAATCATCTGGAGCAGCAGCAGGTGATCAGGCTGACCCCTCTCCCCTGGGACTATGAAATCTGCGTC